>CAZJCB010000024.1:0-19281 GCA_964544245.1 uncultured Christensenella sp. | reverse complement strand
CAGCCATCCGCAGGGCGCATGGCCGTGCGGGCTGGCACATGCATACGCTGAAGGAAACGTGCCGCTATGAGGCGGTGGCGCTGGACGCCTACTGGTCGCCGGGAAGCGACAACGGGCATCCCGGGTTCTTCAGGCCCGCCTACCGAGTCAACAGTCTCTTCTACGGCTACAACCGCAGGGCCAGGGACCACAACGGCGGCAACATCCAGGTGATGCGCGGCAGCGGGGTCCGGGACATCGACGGATACCTTTCATTGATCAGCGGGGTGATGGGGGAGGCGAAGGAGGCCGGGTGCGTATCCCTTAAGTGCGCCCTGGCCTATGACCGGACGCTCTCTTTCGGGGAAAGCTCGGCCGCGCGGGCGCAGCGGGCGATGCGGGAAGACCCGGAAGAAGCGGACGTCCTCGCCTTCCAGGACGTGGTCATGGACAGGGTCTGCGCCGCCGCCGCGGAACTCAACCTGCCGCTGCAGGTCCACACCGGCCTGGGCCTGATGCGGGGCAGCGGGGCCATGCAGCTGCAGCCGCTCATCGCCCGGCATCCTAAAACCACCTTCCTGCTGATGCACGGGGGCTATCCCTGGACGGCGGACGTCGCGGGGCTGGCCCAAGCCTATCCTAACGTGTGGGCGGACCTGTGCTGGCTGCCGCTCATCTCCACGGCCGCCGCGGACCGGCTGCTGCATGAACTGATCGACGTGTGCGGCGCGGACCGGGTGGTCTGGGGCTGCGACACCTGGACGGCGGAGGAGAGCTATGGCGCCAGGCTGGCCTTCCTGCACGTGCTGTCCCGGGCGCTCGCCGGGCGGGTGGAGGACGGGCTGATGCGGGAAAACGACGCGAGGCGCTGGGCCCAAGGCGTGCTGCATGACAACGCGGCGCGCGTGTTTGGGAGATAAGCATCCCAGAAAGGAACCTTAATTCATGAACAGCAAGCTCAGCCCGCGGGTTTTGGAGAAGGTCCTGAAGTTCCAGAAGGATGAGATCACCGGCAGCGCCCTGTACGCCTTTATGGCGAAGCGCCAGAAGACCGCGGCGAACCGCGCCACGCTGCAGAAAATTTCCGACGCGGAGCGGGGGCATTACCTCCTCTGGAAAGGCTACACCGGGCAGGAAATCGTGCCCGGCCGCCTGAAGCTGGGGCTGTTCAAGGCCCTGTGCGTCCTCCTGGGCGACACCTTCGCCATCAAGTTCTTTGAAAAGGGCGAAGAATCCGCCGTCAGGGACCTGCAGGCTGTCCAGGCGGAGATCACCCAGGCAGGCGCCGTCATCGCCGAGGAGGAGGCGCATGAGGAAGCCCTTCTCGCCATGCTGGACGAGGAGCGCCTGCACTACGTGGGCGCCATGGTGCTGGGCCTCAACGACGCGCTGGTGGAACTGACCGGCACCATCGCGGGCCTGACTTTCGCGCTGGGGAACACCCGGCTCATCGCGCTCTCCGGCATCATCACGGGCGTTTCGGCCACGCTGTCCATGGCCGCCTCCAACTACCTGGCCGAGCGGGCCAACGGCAGCGCGAAGGCCCTCAAGTCCAGCCTCTACACCGGCGCGGCCTACCTGGTGACGGTGGCTTTCCTGGTGCTGCCCTACCTCATCTTCCCCAACGGGCTCTACCTGGCGGCCTTCCTGATGATGCTCGCCATCGTCATCCTTATCATCCTCCTGTTCAATTACTACATTTCCGTCGCCAGATCCGAGCCCTTCGGCCGCCGCTTCCTGGAGATGGCCGGGATCAGCCTGGGCGTCGCAGCGATCTCCTTCTTCATCGGCCTGGCCGCCAAGGCGCTGCTGGGGATCGACGTCTGACGCTTTTGGGGTGCGGTGTGTCAATCCGGCCAAAGCGTTTGGGAACCATGAATAGCGAGGTGGATATGGACAGCGGAAAGGTGCTGTACGAAGAGCTCAGGCCGGACGAGTTTATCCGGCGGGTCAGCGGCTTCCCCGTGGCCTACCTGCCCCTAGGCACCCTGGAATGGCACGGCCTTCACCTGCCACTGGGCGCGGACGGGCTGCAGGCGCAGGGGGTGTTCCGGCTGATCGCGCGGGAGGCCGGCGGGGTGGTGCTGCCGATGCTGTTCCTCGGCCCGGACAGCACGGTGCGCCATGAGGGCGGTGATTACTACGGGATGGACCACATCAGCTTTGAGGAGGGAAAGCCCCAAAAACTCGCCGGCAGCGCCTACTACATCCAGGAGGAGCGGTTCGTCCTCCTGCTGGACACCGTGCTGCGCAACCTGTCCCGCGCGGGGTTCAAGGCGGTGGTCGCGCACGGCCATGGCCCGTCCATCAAGGCGTTCGCGGACAGGAAGGGCGTGTTCAAGGAACAGACCGGCCTGGAATGCTTCACCCTGTTTGACCTGGGCCTCAGGGGCGCGGACGGCATCCAGACCGACCACGCCGCGGCGAACGAGACTTCCCTGGTGATGGCGCTGCGGCCGGAACTGGTGGAAATGGAACAACTGCCAATGGACAGGACCCCCGTCGGTGTCTGGGGAGACGACCCCCGCAGGCACGCCTCCGCCGAACGGGGCGGGGAGGTCATCCGGAAGAACGTTGACCTGGCTGTGGAGAAACTGAAGGAAATCATGGCGGGGCTGCCCAAAGGGGAGATCAAGCCGGAATACCGGAACGTGATGAAACTGGTGAAATGAGCGCCTCTGTAGCGGTTTTCCCGATGGCGTTCCCTGCCGAATCGAATTTTCCGGCCAATGTTTACATTTCCGCAAACCGCGTTATGATATGCATGAACAGTCATTTCAGCGCGTTTCAGGCAAGCGGACGGCGTCACGGTTTTGATGACCCGCGCCGTATGCCGGATGCCCGCGCGGGATGAAAAGATGATGAAAACACTTTACTGGAGGAGAGCACATGAAAACAGTCAGGGACAAGTACATCCTGGTCGGAGCAGATTTCGCCGGTTATCCGCTGAAGGAAGCCGTGGTGGAGCACCTGAGGAAGAAAGGCTGGAAGGTGACGGACGTCGGGGTGCGTTCGCCGGAGGATGACGCGCCGGAACTGATGTTTCACCGCATCGGGCTTCGCGTGGGCGCGATGGTCTCCGAGGGGGAGTTTGAGCGCGCGCTGCTGTTCTGCGGTACCGGCATGGGCATCCACCTCGGCGCCAGCAGGTGCCCCCGGGTGCACGCCGGCGTGGTGGAAAGCGTCCCCGCCGCGCTGCGCGCCATCACGGGCAACGGCGTCAATGTTCTTGCTATGGGGGCCTTCTACGTCGCGCCGCAGATGGGCATCGACATCGCGGAAGCCTACCTGAACGCCTCCCTGGGCAGCGGGTACGAATGGTGGGAGAACTTCTATGAGTTCCACAAAATGGCGATGGACGAACTGGACAATTTCGATTATGAAGAATACAAACGCAACGGGTTCAGGCTGAAGGAAATGCCCGTCATCCCGCTGAAACTGGAGACCAGGCCGGACTGAGCCCGCAGCGCAGGCCTGTCATTCCTGTGCAATCAGTACCAATTTTGTACACAAGAGAATTGACACGGCGGCGCGGCTATGGTAAATTACAGCTGAAATCAGACGAAAACACGCGGGCATGTCCGGGCGGATTCCGTTTGTTGTATCCCGCTCCGCTGGGCGGAGTAAAAATATGAATGGAGGGTTCACATGAAAAAAGCACTGTCACTGGTCCTGTGCGCGCTGTTCCTCATCTCCCTGCTGGGCACGGGCCTAACGGAAAAGAAAGACTGGGAGATCGTCGTCGTTCCCAAGGACGCGTCCAATCCCTGGTTCGTCCACATGAAAGCGGGCGTGGATGAGTACGCCCAGAAGAACGGCGTCAACGCCTACCAGAAGGGCACCGCTGAAATCGACGCGACGATGCAGTCGCAGCTGATCGCTGACCTGATCGCCCAGGGCGTCGACGCCATCTGCGTGGTGCCTGTCAACCCCGAATCCCTGGAGCCCGTCCTCAAGCAGGCCATGGACGCCGGCATCGTCGTGATCGCCCATGAAGGCGCGAACCTCACCAACGTTCATTACGACATCGAAGCCTTCTCCAACGAGCAGTACGGCGCCTTCATCATGGACAACCTGGCGGAAGCCATGGGCAGCGAAGGCCTGTACACCACCATGGTCGCGCACGTGACCAACGCCTCCCACAACGAATGGGCGGACGGCGGCGTGGCGCACCAGAAAGCCACCTACCCGAACATGACGCTCCTGGAGGCGGAACCCCGCGTTGAGTCTGAGGACAACGGGGACGTCGCCTACAACAAGGCCAAGGAACTGTTCAAGAAGTATCCCGACCTGAAGGGCATCATGGGCACCTCTTCCTACGACGCTCCCGGCATCGCCCGCGCGATCGAGGAGCTGGGCCTGGTCGGCAAGGTCTTCACCTCCGGCACCGGCCTGCCCCTGGCCAACAAGGCGATCCTGGAGAGCGGCATCGTCAAGTCCCTGACCCTGTGGGATTCCGCGCTCGCCGGACAGGCCATGGTTTCCCTGGCGCTGAAGGTATTGAACGGCGAGGAGATCACCGCGCCGGTCGACCTGGGCGTGGACGGCTACATGGCGCTGACCTTCAAACCCGGCAGCGACAAGGTCCTGGAAGGCCAGGGCTGGGTCGTCATCAACAAGGAAAATGTGGACAGCTTCGGCTTCTGATCTACCCTGAACCAGACGGTCTCCGCCGGTCTCCCGGCGGAGACCGTTGACCTGTCCATGGAGGGAAACCATGCCGGAGAGCTTGCTCAGGGCGGTTGGCATCCATAAATCCTTCGCCGGGGTCCACGCCCTCAAAGGCGTCGACCTCACGATCATGCCCGGAGAGATCCATTGCCTCGCAGGGGAAAACGGCTGCGGGAAATCCACGCTGATCAAAATCATCTCCGGCGTGTACCATCCGGACGCGGGCGTGCTCGAGTTTGACGGGAAAGCGCTGCAGAAGATCACGCCCATTGACGCCATCCTGCTGGGCATCCAGGTCATCTACCAGGATTTTTCCGTGTTCCCCAACCTGACGGTCATGGAAAACCTGGCGCTCAACAGCGAGCTGTCGGAAAAGCACAGTCTGGTCAGCTGGAAGCGCATGCGGAGCATCGCGCAGGACGCGGTGAAGAAGATCAATTTTGACATCGACCTGGACAGCCTGGTCGGCACCCTGACCGTCGCCCAGAAACAGATGGTGGCCATCAGCCGCGCCCTGATGTTCAACGCCCGTCTCATCATCATGGACGAGCCCACCACCGCGCTCACGCGCCGGGAGGTGGACGCCCTGTTCAGGGTGATCCTGCGGCTGAAGGCGCAGGGGATCTCGATCCTTTTCGTCAGCCACAAACTCAACGAGGTATTCCAGATATCCGAGCGCTTCACCATTTTCCGCAACGGGGAGCTGGTCAGGACCGGCCAGACAAGCGAGCTGGATTCCGCGAAATTTACCTTCTACATGACCGGGCGCGAGTTCAGCGTGCAGAAATTCACCCCCGAAAAGGTCGGGAAGGAACCCTTGCTGGAGGTCAGGAACCTGACGATGCGCGGCGCCTTTGAGGACGTGAGCTTTTCGCTGCGCGCCGGGGAGATCGTCGGCGTCACGGGCCTCCTGGACTCCGGGCGCAGCGAGCTGGCGCTCGCGCTGTTCGGCATAAGGAAGGCCGACAGCGGGACCATCCTGGTCAAGGGGGAAGAGGCTGCCATCAGGAGCCCGCGGGACGCCGTCCGCCACAAAATCGGCCTGGTGCCGGAGGACAGGCTGAGCGAAGGCCTGTTCCTCCCCCAGAGCATCGCCGACAACCTGATCATTGCCGAAATCGACCGCCTGGCAGGCCGCGCCGGGGTGTTTGACCGCGAAAAACGCGCGGGGGAAATCGACAGGCTGGTCAGGGAGTTCGCCATTGCGACGCCGGACCCCAAAAACGCCGGCCAGACGCTTTCCGGCGGCAACCAGCAGCGCGTCGTCCTGGCCAAATGGCTCGCCTGCAACCTGGACGTGCTGGTTTTAAACGGCCCCACCGTGGGCGTTGACATCGGGTCCAAGCACGACATCCACGGGATCCTGCGGGAACTGGCGCGCCGGGGCATGGGCATCCTGATCATCTCCGACGACTTGCCCGAGGTGATCGAGAATTGCTCGCGCGTGCTGGTGCTCAAGGCCGGCAGGATCGTGACGGAGATGGACGCGGACCATGCGGACGAGCAGCAGATCCTCGCCCACATGATGTAGGAGGGGCGGCCGTGAAAAAAGGGTTGAAAAAGCTGACAAAGCGGAATGAGCCGTATATCTTCCTGGTCGTGCTCGCGCTGGCGCTGCTGATCCAGGTCCGCTCAGGGCAGTTTTTTACAGGGAACAACCTGGTGGACATCGCCTCGGCGATGGTCGTCCCGGGGCTCTTCGCGGTGGGGACTTTTATGGTGATCCTCTCCGGCGGCATCGACGTGTCCTTCCCGGCGCTCGCCTCGCTGACCAGCTACGCGACCACGAAAATGCTGCTGGACGCCGGCTATACCGGGGGCATCTGGCTGCCGATGCTGATATCGCTGGCCCTGGGCGCGGTCCTGGGCGCCTTCAACGGCCTGTTTATCGGCTTGCTGGGACTGCCGGCCCTGATCGTGACCCTTGGCACCTCCAGCGTGTTCAAGGGGGTGATGCAGGGGGCGCTCAATTCAGTGCAGCTGGCGACCATCCCGCCGGGCATGCAGGGTTTTGGCACCTCTTCGCTCTTTGTGGCTTCCAATCCGCTGTCGGGCCTGACTTCGCGCATGCCCGTGGCCTTCCTGGTCTTTGCCGCCGTGCTGCTGGTCAGCTTCCTCATCCTGCGCTATACCTTCTTCGGCCGGGGCGTCTACGCCATCGGCGGGAACGAGGTCAGCGCCCACCGCGCGGGCTTCAATACGAAACGGACGAAGTTCCTCCTCTACGTGCTGGTCGGGATGATGGCCAGCCTTGCCGGGCTGATCCGCACCTGCATGATGCAGCAGAACCACCCGACCAATATGCTGGGCATGGAGATGAACATCATCGCAGGCGTCGTGCTGGGCGGCACGGCCATCACCGGCGGCGCGGGTTCGCTGACCGGCTGCATGCTGGGCACCCTGCTGATCGTGATCGTGGAGAACTCCATGATCCTCATCGGCATCCCCACCATCTGGAAGAGCGTGTTCGTCGGCGCCCTCATCATCATCGGCACGGGGGTCAGCGCCTGGCAGGTCGTCCGCGCGAACCGCGCGGCAAAGGTCAAGTTTTTCCGGAAGGAGGCGCTGAAAGCATGAGCGGGAACCTCAGGGCTCCCTCCCTGCGCGGAATGCTCAGCGGCCGGGACGCGCACATCTGGCGGCTGGTGCTGGTGATGGCGGGCTGGATGGTGTTCATGGCGCTGACCAAGTTTGAGAGATTCTACACGCTCATCAATTTCCAGACCATGGCCTCCCAGTTCCCGGAGTTCGGGCTGATGGCGCTGGGGGTCATGCTGTGCATGATCACGGGGGGGATCGACCTGTCCCCGGTGGGCGTCGCGAACCTCACGGCCATCCTGATGGCGTTTCTGATGAAGGCGCTGGTCAGCGCGGAAGGCGGCTTGCCGGGCTATACGATTCCCCTGGTGTTCTTCCTGGGCGCGGTCACGGGCGGCCTTCTGGGCGCCCTGAACGGCCTGCTGGTGTCCAAGGCGCGCATCCCCCCGATCCTGGCGACCCTGGGCATGAGCGAGCTGCTTGCGGGCGTCGCAATCGTGCTGACCAACGGCAACGCCGTCAGCAAGCTGCCGGTGGATTACGCCCTGACCATCAACAGCAAGATCGGCGGGCTGGTCCCGGTCCAGCTGGTCATCTTCGCCGTCATGGCCCTGCTGATCTGGTTCCTGCTCAGCCGGACCACCTTTGGCACCAAGATCTACCTGCTGGGCACCAACGCGCAGGCGGCGCGTTACAGCGGGCTGAACAACGGCCGGCTGCTGATGAAGACCTACATGCTCTCCGGCGTCTGCGCTGCCCTGGGCGGGCTCATCATGCTGGCGAACTACAACTCCGCGCGCGCCAATTACGGCGGCGTGTACGTGCTGCAATGCGTGCTGATCGTCGTGCTTGGCGGCGTGAGCCCGACGGGCGGCAGGGGTAGGATCTCGGGGGTCGTGCTGGCCATCTTCCTGCTGAGGATGCTGGAAACGGGCATCAACCGCTTCCCGCAGATCAGCAGCTATTACATCTCCCTCATCTGGGGCGGCGTGCTGCTGCTGGTCATGGTGCTGGACTACTTCACCAACCGGGGAACCCGGCTGGGAAGGATGAACAGGAAGGCACCGGGCGCTCCGGCTACCTGACCCAGCCCCCTGTCCGATCAGTTTCCTGAGGAGCCGCAAAGGCGAGGCCCCTGGACGCCATCATCCAGGGCCCTGTGTTTTCCTTGATGGAGGGCGTCAACCCTCCTGCCGGCTGCCCGTCCGTCCGGCGGCTTCGTTGAGTTCCCTCAGCCATTTCGCCAGCTTCGCGGTCGCGGCGCCCGGTTTCATGCGCCACTGCCAGTTGCCCCCCAGGGTGCCGGGCAGGTTCATGCGCGCGGCCCCGCCAAGCCGCAGCACGTCCTGCATGGGGATCATGGCGGTGTCCGCTTCGCTGTTAAGCGTCGCCCGGATAAAAGCTTCGCTCAGGTCTTCTCCCTGCCGGATGCCCAGCGCCAGGAGTGCGGTGTTCTTCTCCGCCTGCGCGCAGCTTGCCCACCAGCCCAGCAGGGTGTTGTTGTCGTGGGTGCCGGTATAGACCACGCTGTTCTTTGTGTGGTTCTTGGGCAGGTGCTCGTTGTAGGGATCGCCGGAGAAGGCGAAGGTCATCACCTTCATGCCGGGGTAGCCGGCGTATTTCATCAGGCGGCGCACCCTGGGGCTGACGGCGCCCAGGTCCTCGGCTACGATGCGCATATCGGGCAGTTCAGACTTGACTTTCTCAAACAGCTTCTTCCCCGGGCCCGGCTTCCAGACGCCGTTGCGGGCGGTGGCCTCCTCCGCCGGCACGGAATAGTAATTGGCGAAGCCGATGAAATGGTCCACGCGGGTGATGTCAAAGATGCGGCTCATGGCCTTCAGGCGCCTGACCCACCAGTCAAACCCGGTTTTGCCCAGATAAGCCCAGTCGTACAGCGGGTTGCCCCAGCGCTGCCCGTCGGCGGAGAAATAATCCGGCGGGACGCCCGCGATATGCGTAGGCCGCCGTTCCCTGTCCAGCTGGAACACCTTCGGGTTGGCCCAGGCGTCGGCGGAGTCCTCCGCCACGTAGATCGGCATGTCGCCGAAAAGCTGGATCCCCTGCCCGTTGGCGTAGCTTTTCAGCGCGGTCCATTGCCGGAAGAAGAGGTACTGGATGAAAACCTGCGCGTCCGTCTCCCTTTTCAGCAGTTCGCTGTACCTGCGCATCGCCCCCGCGCGCCGCATCCGGATGCGCTCATCCGGCCAGGTTTGCCAGGAGATGCCGCCGAAATGGCGCTTGATGGCCATGAACAAGGCGAAGTCCTCGATCCAATCGGCGTTTTCCTGCCGGAAGCGCTCCACCTCTCCGGAGAGTTTTTCATGGGACTGCTCATATGCCAGGCCCAGCAGGCGGTTCTTATGCTCAATAACCCGCGCGTAGTCCGCCTTTTCCGGGTCTCCGGGCAGTTCCAGCGGTTCCTCCGTCTTCAGGATGCCCTGCTTCTTCAGGGTCCTCAGATCGATCAGCAGCGGGTTGCCCGCGTAGGTGGAAAAGCACTGGTAGGGCGACTCGGCGTAGCCCGTGGGGGAGATGGGGAGCACCTGCCAGATGCGCATGCCGGACTTGACCAGGAAATCGGTGAAGGCATAGGCTTCCTGGCCCAGGGTTCCAAGGCCCTCCGGGGATGGCAGGGACGTGATGTGCAGGAGGATGCCGCTCTGGCGCATGGCTGGTTTCCTTTCAGGGCCGGCAAGATGCCGGAGTATCATTGGATCATTGTCGATCTTTGAAGTTTTTCATCGCCAAAGACGCCTCCGGCGATGGTGTAAACTATATCACAGTCCCTACCCGCTCACAATCCGCCGCCCCGGCTGTTGTACCTTCCGGCGAAAATTTGCCTTGACAGGACAAGGCGGAAGGAATATACTTCAACACAAGATGATACCAAATCGGAAGCGTTACCGGTTCCGAAATGGCCTTACCGGATGCGAAAGGAAAGGTTCCCTGACTGGATTCGGGTATAACCGGCACTGCCGGAACCAATAAAAAATGGAGGAAACAACCCATGAAGAAACTGCTGTCCCTTGTGCTGGTTCTCGTGCTGGCGCTGGGCATGGCCCCCGCGTTTGCCGCGGAACCGGTGACCCTGGTCGTCTGGGAAGCCGCCTGTGTGGAAACCGACTTTATCCAGCAAGCCGCCGCCAAGTTCACCGAGGCCAACCCCAACGTCACCTTTGAGTTCAATGGCGTTGCCCATACCGACGCCGTGCAGAAACTGGAGCTGGACGGCCCGGCCGGCGTCGGCGCCGATATCTTCGCCGCCCCGCATGACAAACTGGGCCAAATCGTCGTCGGCCAGCTGGCGCTGCCGCTGACCGAAGGCGCAAAGGCTGAGCTGGACGGAAAGTTCATGCCCGCCGCGCAGGCTGCCGTAACCTATGACGGCGTGTCCTATGGCTATCCCACCGCGATCGAGACCTACGCCCTTTTCTACAACAAGGACCTGATTCCCGAAGCGCCCAAGACCTGGGAAGAAGTGATCGAGTTCTGCAAGGGCTACAACGACCCGGCCAACAACAAGTTCGGCATCGTCTGGGAAGTGTCCGCCCCCTACTACAACTACATCTTCCTGAGCGCTTACGGCGCGGACCTCTTCGGGCCCGAGGGCACCGACCAGGCCAAGCATGACATCAACTCCGAGAATTCCATCAAGAGCATGACCTACTTCCAGTCCCTGCGCGAAGCCCTCCTGCCCGTGGCGGCGGAGGACCTGACCGGCTCCTTCTGCTCCGGCGCCTTCAGCGAGACCAAGACAGCGGCCATGTACATCACCGGCCCCTGGAGCATTGACGGCGTGGTCACGGCCGGCGTCAACCTGGGCATCGCCCCCATCCCCATGCTGCCCGAGACTGAGACCCCCCCGGCTTCTTTCTCCGGCGTGCGCATGATGGTCGTCTCCGCTTTCACCGAGCACCCTGAAGAAGCCAAGGCCTTCGCCGAGTTCCTGCTGACCCCGGAAATGCAGCAGCTGCGCAGCGACGTCACCTCCACCATCAGCCCGCACACCGGTGTCGTCAGCGCGAACCCCTATTTCGCCGGCATCATGGAGCAGGCGAACTACGCCAAACCCATGCCTTCCATCCCCGCCATGGACGGCTACTGGAGCAGCATGGGCCCGGCCTTCAACAACATCTGGAACGGCAACGACGTGAAAACCGAACTGGACGCTGCCGCGATGGTCGTGGAGAGCATCGGAAAATAAAAGCCTGATCCCCTGGGAGCCGTCCGGTGTCGGGCGGCTCTCATCCATATTCTGTCAAGGAAAGGAAGGGATGCCAAGTGGCCGGGAAAACGAGGAAGCCCGCACTGCGCGACAGGAAGCCGGTGATCGCCTCAACCCTCTTTATGGGTCTGGGGCAGTTGCTGTTCCAGAAGCAGTACGTCAAAGGCGCGTTCTATGCGCTGGTCGAGCTGGCGGTGCTCGTCAACATCAATCCCATTATCCGGGCAATCACGGGGCTTATCACCCTGGGCGACCCTGCGCCGGACCTGCCGATGAAGGATCGGCCCAATTCCATCTTCATGCTGGTGGAAGGCATCATCTTCGCCATCCTGCTGGTCATCTTCCTTGTCCTGTACGCCTCAAATATCCGCGACGCCGCGAAGACGCAGCGGGATTTCGAACAGACGGGCAGTTACCCGGGCACAAAGATCTTCATGAGTTCTCTGGCGGATACCTCCTTCGCCTTTGTCGGCCTGTCGCCGGCCATGGTGATGATCCTGTTCTTCGTGGTGGTGCCCCTGGTCTTCTCCGCCCTGCTGGCCTTCACCAACTATTCCTCCCCGCGCAACATCCCGCCGGCCAATACGGTGGACTGGGTGGGGCTTGAGACGTTTGAGTCCATTGCCAACCGTCCACTCTGGGCGGGGGCCTTTACCCGCACCGCCATCTGGACGCTGGTCTGGGCGACCGCGTCGACCACCACCTGCTATGCGGGCGGGCTGTTCATCGCCCTGGCCTTGCTCAACAAGAACATCAGGTTCCCCGGCTTTTTCCGTGTGATGTATGTCCTGCCCTACGCGGTGCCGGCGATGCTCTCGCTGATGATCTGGCGCAACCTGCTCAACGGCCAGTTCGGGCCCATCAACCGGATGTTCATCCAGTGGGGCCTGATCTCCCAGCCCATCCCCTGGCTGTCGGATTTTGCCCTCGCGCGCATCTCGGTCATTATGGTCAACCTCTGGCTGGGCTTCCCCTACTTCATGATGCTCATCACAGGTGTGATGACCTCGGTGCCCAAGGAGCTGTACGAGGCGTCTGAGATCGACGGGGCGAACAAGCGCGTCCAGTTCTTGAAGATCACCCTGCCCCTGGTGCTCTACCAGACCGTCCCCCTGTTCATCATGAGCTTTTCCTTCAACCTCAACAACTTCGGCGCCGTGTTCTTCCTGACCGGCGGCGGCCCCACCGACCTGGCCACCACGCAATCGGGCGCCGGCGGCACGGATATCCTGATGAGCTGGATGTACAAGCTGACCTATGACCTGCGCCAGTACAACATGGCGGCTGTGCTGTCCATCCTGGTGTTCCTGGTCATCGCGCCGTTCGCGATCTACAACTTCTCCCGTACCAAGGCGTTCAAGGAGGGCGAGCTATGAGTGAGTTCAGTATGAAAAAGCCGCCGTTGACCTTTTCGCGCGCGCTCACCTACTTTATTCTTTACACTTTCCTGGCTTTCATCGTCATACTGGTCGTCTACCCGCTCCTGTTTACGGTATCCTCCGCCTTTTCCGCCGGGGACTCGCTGGCGGGGCTGACGGTGTATCCCTTTCAGCAGGAGTTGTCCCTCAGGCAGTTCCAGCGCCTGTTCCAGGATACCAACTACCTGCGCTGGTATGCCAACACGCTGAAGATTGCCGCTGTCAATTCAATCCTCTCCGTCTTTGTGACCACCATTTCCGCCTATATCTTTTCCCGTTTCAAGTTCAAGGCGAAAAAGCCCATGCTGATGAGCCTGCTGATCCTGCAGATGTTCCCCTCCTTCGCGGGCATGATCGCGCTGTACATCCTGGTCTGGCGGCTGGGGCTGCTGGACAACCACCTGGGGCTGATCCTCATCTACGCCGCGGGCAACATCCCCTACAATACCTGGCTCATCAAGGGCTACCTGGATACCATCCCGCGCAGCCTGGACGAGGCGGCGCGGGTGGACGGCGCGGGATATCTCACCAGTTTCTGGCGCATCATCCTGCCCATCGCGCGTCCGATGGTGACCTTCCTGGCCGTGACCAGTTTCACCGGCCCCTGGATGGACTTCATCCTGCCGCGCCTGCTGCTTAAGTCCGACGTCAACAAGACGCTGGCCGTCGGGCTGTATGAGATGATCAACGGCCGGGAGAACGTCAACTTCACCATGTTCGCGGCAGGCGCCCTGATGGTCGCCGTGCCCTTCGTGTTCATATTTGCCTTCAACCAGAAGTACATGACCCAGGTGCTGGCCTCCGGCGCCGTGAAAGAATAAGGCATGCGGAAACACCCCCGGCGCCTTTTCGCACTCCTGCTGGCCCTCCTCTTCGCGCTGCCCCTGCTTCCGGCGCGTGCGGAGGGCCCGCTTCAGGGGGTCATCTATGAGGTTTTCGTGCGCGCTTTCGCGGACTCTGACGGCGACGGCATTGGGGACTTCAAGGGCATCCTCGCCAAACTGGACTATATCCAGGCCCTGGGGGTCAGCGCGCTGTGGCTCATGCCCATTCACCCCTCGCCCAGCTACCACGGATATGACGTGACAGATTACCGGGATGTCAACCCGGACTACGGCACGATGGATGACTTCCTGGACCTGCTGGACGCCGCGCATTCCCGCGGCATCAAAGTGCTTCTGGACGTCCCCCTCAACCACACCTCCACCCGGCACTATTGGTTTGAGCAGAGCCTGAACGAGGACAGCCCCTACCGCAGCTGGTACCGCTGGGCAAAGGCGGGCGACCCCGGCGTGGACGTCAATCAGACCGTATGGGGCGCCAAACCCTGGAAACCCAGCGGCGACGCCTATTATTACGCGATCTTCTGGGACGGGATGCCCGACCTGAATTTTGACAACCCCGAAGTAAAAAACGAAGTTGCTGACATCGCGCGCTTCTGGCTGGACATGGGCGCGGACGGTTTCCGCCTGGATGCCACCAGCCACATCTACGGCGAAGGGGAAGGGCAGCGGCTTCAGGACATCGCCGCCTCCTCCGCTTTCTGGCAGGAGTTCGCATCCCAGGTCAAACTGTATCACCCGGACGCCTGGCTGTTGGGCGAAGCCTGGGAGTCGCTGGACAAAAGGGCGCAGATCCTCAGAGGGATGGACGCGGTGGTCAACTTTGACGTGGGCGAGCGCCTCCTGCCGCTGATCAAATCCGGCGGTTCCGGCGCGGCGTTCATAAAGGTGCTGGAAGGGGTTTACGCCGCCTATGAGCGGGTAAAGCCCGGTTCTTCGGACGCGCCCTTCCTGTCCAACCATGACCAGACGCGCGTGGCCCTGGCGCTGGGAACGGACACGGCCAGGACGGCTTTCGCTGCCAGGGTGCTCCTGACCCTGCCGGGTAACCCCATCATCTATTACGGCGAGGAGATCGGCATGTCCGGCGCAAAGCCCGACGAGGAACTGCGCACACCCATGCTCTGGGGCGGCGGTGACCCGCTGCAGGCCAGCTGGCACTCCTCCCGCTACAACGGCAGGACGGTGCCTGTTTCTGAGCAGGAGGGAGACCCCGCTTCACTCCTGAGACGATACCGGCAGTCTGTCGCGCTGCGCAACGCGCATCCCGCCCTTCACAGCGGGCGCCTGGAAGCCTATCCTTCAGAGAACACCATCCCCCTGGCTTATTGGATGCAGCACGGCAAAGAAACCCTGCTGGTGCTGCACAACCCTTCCGGAAAGGAACAGCGGCTGAAAGTGCCCCCGGGACTTTCCATCCTGTACGGGGAAGAGGACTGCATACTCAACGGGGAGGAAGCGGTGCTGACGGGCCTTGGCAGCATGATCCTGTCAGGGGCGGAGGGCATGCCTTGAACCTGCCCGCCATCCACCACATCAACTGGCTGGAATACCGCGAGGCGCTGCCGGATGGCCGCGTCCGCATCCGCATCCGCGCCGCGCGGGGAGACTGGGACGAGGTGACCCTGCTCTTTCAAGGCATCTACAACCCGGACCGTTTTAACTATAAATTCATGGAAATTCGCATGGAGCTCGCCGCCCGCGACGGGCTGCACGACTGGTTCCAGGCGGATTTCCTGCCGGAGGACCCGCGCCCCTGTTACCTGTTCCGGCTGGAAAAGGCGGGGGAAACCATCTACTTTGACCAGGACGGCGTCAAGACGGCGGCGGATTTTGAAAGCACGCCTTTTGGCATCGTGCCATTTCCTTTCGCCTATGTCTGGCCGCCTGAGGGAAAGCCCGGCTGGGCACGCGGCGCTGCAGGTTACCAGATTTTCCCTGACCGCTTCCGAAGGGGCGGCCCTTCCCAGTCCGGGCTTGAACCCTGGACAGGCGGCAGAGTTTCCAACGCCGTGCGGTACGGCGGCGACCTGAAAGGTATCCTGGAAGCAGTGCCCCATATCAAGGGGCTGGGCGCGGAAATCGTCTATCTGACGCCGATTTTCCTTTCGGATACGGCGCACCGCTATAACGTGCACGACTATTATCTGATAGACCCGATGCTGGGCAGCCTGGAAGACCTGAAGGCGCTGGCGGGCCTCCTGCATGACAATGGCATGCGCCTGGTCCTGGACGGTGTGTTCAACCACTGCGGCACACGTTTCGCGCCTTTTGCGGACGCCCGCCTCAGAGGAAAGGAAAGCCCTTTCTACAGTTGGTTTTTCCTGGACGAAAGCAAGATTGGATACCAGGCTTTCGCTTTTGAGCACAGGATGCCCAAACTGAACCTTCGGGATGCGAAGGCGGCTGATTATTTCCTTCAGGTGGGGCGGTACTGGGTGCGGGAGGCTGGGATCGACGGCTGGCGCCTGGACGTCTCGCCGGAGGTCTGGCCGGATTTCTGGCGGCGTTTCCGCCATGCGGTCAAAGAGGAGAACCCGGAGGCCATCCTGATCGCGGAATGCTGGGACGACAGCCGGGAATGGGTGTCCGTGGGCGACATGTTCGACGGCACCATGCACTACATCCTGTCCCGCGCCGTCTGGCGCTTTTTCGCGCTGGACGAAATCAGCCTGGAAGGCTTTGACGCGGCGGTCAACCGCGCCATGATGCTCTACCCCTCCGGCGCCAACGCCATGCAGTGGACCTTCCTGTCCAGCCATGACACGCCGCGCTTCCTGACCCGCGCGGGCAAGCGCCTGGAGAGGCTGGAAATGGCCGCTTTCTTCCAGTTCACCGCGCCCGGCGTGCCCATCGTCTATTATGGGGACGAGTTGGGCATGGAAGGAAAGGGCGACCCGGACTGCCGAAGGCCGATGCGCTGGGACCTGGTTGACGGCAACCCCACCCTTGCGCTCTACCGCCGCCTGGCGGAAGTGAGGAAGCGGTTCTCCGCGCTGCGGGAGGGCGATTTCCGCACGGTGGAAGTGGGACAGGATGGCCTGTATGCCTATCTCAGGACCGGGGACAGCCCCGTGCTGTGCGCACTGTGTACCGGGGAGTCCTCCGGCCCTCGCGAACTGATCCTCCCGTCCCAATTCCACGGCGTTACCAGGCTTTTTGACTGGATGGGGAAAAACGAATGGCCTGTCAGGGACGGGCGTATCAGCCTGCTGCTGAAACCAGGCCGGGGCTATATCCTGTCGCGTTTCTGACAAACCCTGTTCAGCACGGCAAGGCCCTTTTTTATTGACAATCCGGGCGTGATTGACTACTATAGCCCCTGGAATATTATCATACGATTCATCATCCGGCGCCCCCGCCGGCATCAGGAGGACATCAGATGAAAACCTTGCTGGGCATCGACCTGGGCACTTCGGGCACGAGGACCGTGCTGTTCAACCTGGACGGCGGCGTGATCTGCGCGAAGACCGCGGAATACCCGCTGTACCAGCCGCACAACGGCTGGGCGGAGCAGGACCCGAAAGACTGGTGGGACGCCGCGGTCGCGACCATCAGCCACGTCATCAGGGAGAGCGGCGTGGACCCCAGGGACATCGCCTCCATTGGCATTTCCGGGCAGATGCACGGCCTGGTGATGCTGGACGAAAAGGGCGAAGTGCTCAGGCCCTCCATCATCTGGGCGGACCAGCGCACCGGCGAGGAATGCGCCGAGATGACGCGGCTGATCGGGTACGACCGGCTGATCGCCGTCACCGCCAACCCCGCGCTAACCGGCTTCACGGCCTCCAAGATCCTCTGGGTGAGGAAGCACCAGCCGGACATCTACAGGAAGTGCCGGCACATCCTGCTGCCCAAGGATTACCTGCGATACAAGCTGACGGGCGACTTCGCCACCGAGGTGTCCGACGCCAGCGGCATGCAGCTGCTGGACGTGCCGAAGCGCCGCTGGAGCGAAGAGGTACTGGGCAAGCTGGGCATCGATGTCGAGTTGCTGGCGAAAGTCTATGAATCGCCCGAGGTCACCGGGCACATCAGCGCCGCCGCGGCCAGACTGACCGGGCTGTCGGAGAGCACCCTGGTCGTGGGCGGCGCGGGCGACAACGCGGCCGCCGCGGTGGGCACCGGCACGGTCCGAGACGGCCGGGCCTTCACCACCATCGGCACCAGCGGCGTGGTCTTCGCGCACACCAGCGGCCCCGCGATCGACCCCAAGGGCAGGGTGCACACCTTCTGCTGCGCGGTGCCGGGCGCATGGCACGTGATGGGCGTGGTGCAGTCGGCGGGCTTGTCCAAGCGCTGGATCCGCGATACCTGCTGCGAAAAGGAGATCGCGGAGGCGGAAAAGACGGGCGTTGACCCCTACATGCTGCTGGACGCGCTGGCGGTGGACAGCCCCGTGGGCGCCAACCGCCTCCTCTACCTGCCCTACCTGATGGGCGAGCGCACCCCCCACCTGGACCCGGACTGCCGCGGCGTGTTCTTCGGCCTTTCCGCCATGCACGGGAAGAGCGACCTCATCCGCGCGGTGATGGAGGGGGTCAGCTATGCCCTCAAGGACAGCCTGGACATCCTGGACGGGATGGGCGTGAAGCCGGAGGGTATGCTCCTGACCGGCGGCGGTGCCAAGTCGGGCTTCTGGCGCCAGCTGCTGGCGGATGTGTTCGCCTGCCCGGTGCAGACCATCAGGAGCGCGGAAGGCCCGGCCCTGGGCGTCGCCATCCTGGCGGGCGTCGGCGCGGGCCTGTATCCCAGCGTGGAGGAGGCCTGCGACCGACTGGTCCAGCCGGCGGGCGTATTCCAGAGCGATCCGGAAAACGCCGCGCGCTACGCGAAGTTCCACGCGCTGTACCGGAAGCTGTACCCCTCGCTGAAAGACCATTACAAGGAGCTGGCAAGCCTGTAAACCCCGCCCCGCCGGGCGGCCCGCGTTGCATTGCCGGGCCTTTGTGGTATACTCCCCATGTGAAAGCACAACAATTCAGGAGGTAAGTCATGTCCGTATTCCAAAACGTGCCCAAGATCAAGTACGAGGGCCCCAAGTCCAAAAACCCGCTCTCCTTCAAGTTCTATGACGCCGAGCGCGTGGTCCACGGCAAGAAGATGAAGGACCACCTCAAGTACGCCATGGCCTGGTGGCACAACCTGTCCGCCACGGGCAGCGACATGTTCGGCTCCGGCACGGCGGACAAGTCCTTCGGCGCCGGGGAGACCGGCACGATGGCGCACGCGAGGGCCAAGGTGGACGCAGGCTTTGAGTTCATGGACAAGCTGGGCATCGAGTATTTCTGCTTCCATGACGCCGACCTGGTGCCCGAGGCGGACACGCTGGAGGAAACCAACAGGCGCCTGGACGAAATCACCGACTACATCAAGGCCAAGATGGCCGGCACCAATATCAAGTGCCTCTGGGGCACGGCCAACCTCTTCAGCAACCCACGCTACATGAACGGCGCGGGCAGCAGCAATTCCGTCGACGTGTTCTGCCACGCCGCGGCGCAGGTCAAGAAAGCGATCGAATGCACCGTCAAGCTGGGCGGCAGCGGCTACGTGTTCTGGGGCGGCCGCGAGGGCTATGAGACCCTGCTGAACACCGACATGAAGT
>CAZJCB010000023.1:0-19644 GCA_964544245.1 uncultured Christensenella sp. | reverse complement strand
CTTGAATGCCGCTGGGGAATTATGGTAATATCATCGTGGTTCATCTGAGCCGGAAAGCGGGACGCAAAGCATGGTCAGGATTGTTCTGGACGCGATGGGAGGCGACTTTGCCCCCCAGGCAGCCTGCGAAGGCGCCGTCCTGGCGCTGCGTGCGGACCCGGAGATCACGGTCTTCCTTGCGGGCGTCCGGAACGCGATCGAACCGCTGATTGCACTGGCCGATGACGTCCGTGACCGGCTTGCGTTTGTCGACGCGCCGGAAACCATCACCAACAACGAGTCGCCCGCGATGGCAGTCCGGCAGAAAAGGAACAGCGCGGTGGTGAAGGGTATGCTCATGCTGCGCGAAGGCGAAGCGGACGGATTCGTCTCCGCCGGTTCCACCGGCGCGGTGCTCGTGGGCGGCATGCTGCGCCTGGGCCGTATCCCCGGGATCGAGCGCCCCGCGCTGGCACCCCTGATGCCGGGCAGCGAAGGGCACTTCCTTCTGATCGACGCGGGTGCGAACGTTGACTGCAGGCCGGAATACCTGGCCCAGTTCGGCCTGATGGGCGACGCCTACATGAGAAAGGCTGCCGGCTTGGGCAAGCCGCGTGTCGGCCTGCTGAACAACGGCGCGGAAGAGGAGAAGGGCAGCCAGCTCTATGCGGCCGCGCACCAATTGCTCAGGAAGGAAGCGCTTCATTTCGTCGGCAATATCGAAGGGCGCTACGTGCCTGCCGGCCAGGCCGATGTGGTCGTGTGCGACGGGTTTGACGGCAACATCCTTCTCAAGTACACTGAAGGCGTTGCCGAAACCTTGCTTGGCATCATCAAACGGGAGCTCCTCGCCGACACGCGCAGCCGGATTGGCGCGCTGTTGGCAAAGCCAGCCTTCAGGCGGGTCAAAAAATTGATGGATTACACCGAGGTCGGCGGTGCGCCGCTCCTGGGTGTGCGCGGAGCGGTCGTGAAGGCCCATGGTTCGAGCAATGCCAAGGCGGTCCACAGCGCGCTGCGGCAGGCTGTGCTGATGGCCAGAAGCGGCGTCGCCGCGGCGATTGAAGAGAGCATCGGAAAACATTCTGTCTAGTGGAGGTTTGGGATGATGGTATTTGAAAGCGTAGCGAAACTGATTGCGGACCAGTTGAGGGTCGACCTCACCAAGGTCACGCGCGAAGCCCGTCTTGTCGAAGACCTGGGGGCCGACAGCGCGAACGTGATGGTGCTGATCATGGACCTGGAGGACAAGTTCAACATGCAGGTCGAAGACAGCGCGATCACGACGCTGAAAACCGTCGGCGACGTCGCGGATTACATCCAGACGCGCAAAGGGTGAGGATGGAGGACCAGGGGCTGCTGCACAACAGGGCAGCAGCCATTTTTCATGCGGAAGAAGGGCTTCACGGGCTGATGGCCATCATTGGTCATCAGTTTGGCGATGAAGCCCTGCTCACCCGTGCGCTGACGCACCCCTCGCTGGCCGGGCATAAAAACAACCAGCGCCTTGAATTTCTGGGAGACGCCGTGCTGCAGCTGTGCATCAGCCAGGAATTATACTCAAGGGGCGGCGACGGGGAGGGAAAGCTGACGTTCAAGCGCCAGCGCCTGGTATGTGAGGAAGCGCTGGCGAACACCGCGCGCGCCATCGGTCTGGGCGGGCACCTGAGGATGTCCGGCAGCCTGGAAGCTGACGGCGGAAGGGAACAGGAGTCCATCCTCGCGGACGCGATGGAGGCCGTCCTGGCGGCGGTCTACCTGGACGGCGGCCTGCAGGTGGCGTCGGACCTTGTGAACAGGCTGTGGAATGAAGCCATCAGCCGCGCCGACGCGAACCTGGACCCCAAGAGCGCGCTGCAGGCCCTTTTGGCTTCCCGGGGTATGCCGGAACCGGAATACAGGCTGCTCAAGGAGGAAGGCCCGCCGCACGGGCGCTTGTTTACCGTTGCCGTCCTGACAGATTCTCGTGAACTGTCGCAGGGGACGGGCAGGACCAAAAAGAGCGCGCAGCAGCAGGCGGCGCGGCAGGCGCTTCAGATCCTCCAGGACGCGGAGGCGGTCGGATGAAGCTGTCCAGGCTGGAAATTTATGGCTTCAAATCCTTCCCCCAGCGCACCGAGATACGCTTTGGCGGGGGCATCACAGGCATTGTAGGCCCCAACGGCTCGGGCAAGAGCAACATTGCCGACGCCGTGCGCTGGGTCCTGGGCGAACAAAGCGCGCGGGCGCTGCGGGGCGCTAAAATGGAAGACGTCATTTTTTCCGGTACCCAAAAGCGCAGGCTGATGCCTTACTGCGAGGTCAGCCTGATTTTTGACAACGAGGACGGAGCCCTCAGGAATGACCACAGCGAGGTGATGGTCACCCGGCGCGCTTACCGCACCGGGGAAGGAGAGTACCGCCTTAACAGGAAGGGCTGCCGGCTCAAGGACATCGTGGAGCTCTTTCACGATACCGGTGTGGGCCGGGAAGGCTATTCCATCATCGGCCAGGGGCACATTGACGTCATCCTTTCCGGCCGCGGGGAGGAGCGCCGTGCCGCGTTTGAAGAGGCCGCGGGCATCATCGGCTTCCGCAGCCGAAAGGAAGAAGCGGAGCGGAAGCTTGTCCGCACACAGGAAAACCTCAGCCGCGTGGGGGACCTCCTGGAAGAGCTGGGCAGCCGCATCGGCCCCTTGAAGGAGCAGAGCGAGCAGGCCAGGGAATACCTGGCCCTGTCCGCCAGGCTCAGGGAACTGGACGCCAACATCTATCTCTCCCGCCACGAACGCCTGGGTAAACACATCGCCTCGCTCGAAGAGAACAACCGGGGCATCGCCGCGCTGATAGACGGGCATGAACGGGACATCGCCCGCTGCCAGACTGAACGCCGAAAGATCGAGGAAGGGCTGGGCCTGGCGGACAGGGAAAACGACCGGGCAAAATCAGCGCTGGAGTCGCATGAGATCCGGCTGCGGGAGCACCTCATCCAGGCCGAGCGGAGCGGGCAGGCGCTGAAGAAGACCGAAGAAGACGCCGCGCGGACCGCTGAACTGCTGGTAACGATCCGCGGGGAAAGGGAAGAGCTGGACGCAGTGCTCGGCCAGGCTTCCCAGGAAGGGGAGCAGGGCGGCAGCCTGCTTGCCCGGGCGGACGAACAGCTGAAGCTGTTGGAGGAAGCTGCCCAACAGGAACAGGCGGAACTCACGGCAGCCGAGGCTGAGCTTGAAACGCACCGTGCCAGGATGCTCAGCTTTGCCAACAGCCAGAGCAACGCGCGGGAACGGCGCGCACGCCAGCAGGCAATGCTCACGCAGGCCCAGGCCAGGCTTGAAGAAGTTGCCCGGAGCCAGGCACTGGCCGGCGAGGCTGTGACGGCAGCGGAACGGCGGCGGCAGGAAGCGGTAGCGAAGCTGGAAAAGGCCAGGGCAGAGCATCGCGCGTTGCTTGATGAGCTCGCCCGGCTCGAAAATAGGATGGGTGAAGCCAGGGCGGAAGCGGAGAGCGCCGGCAGGGAGTACAGCGGCGCGCAGTCAGCCCTTCATCAGGGGAGGGCCAGGCTGAGTGCGATGGAAGAAATGTCCAGGGCGCATGAAGGCTACTACCAGCCGGTCAGGCAGGCATTGCTGTATGCGCGCGGGAATCCCCGGGTGCACGGCGTGGTCGCCCAGATCATCCGGGTGCCCCAGGAGCTAGAAACAGCGGTCGAAATGGTGCTGGGGAGCGCGCTGCAGCACATCGTGACTGAGGATGAGGAAACGGCGAAGGACCTGATCGATTTCTTGCGGGAGAAGCGGCTGGGCCGAACGACCTTCCTGCCCATCAGCGCGGTGTCTTCAAGGACCCTGAGCCCCAGGGAGCGTGAAACGCTGGCGCTGCCGGGCTGCCTGGGCATCGCCAGCGAATTGGTCGGTTTTGAACCGGCATACCGCCGAATCATCGAGTCTCTCCTGGGGCGCACCGTCATCGCACGCGACCTGGACAGCGCGATCGCCGTCTCAAGGGCGGGCAGGCAGGCTTTCAATGTGGTCACGCTTCAAGGCGACGTCATGCGTTCCGGCGGTGCGATGACCGGCGGCTCAAGCGGAAAGGCCACTGTCAGTCTGCTGGGCCGTGAGCGGGAGATCAAGGAACTGGCCGAAAGCACCGCCAGTGAGGAGCGGCGCCTGGAAACGCTGAGCGCTCAGGCGAAACAAGCGCAGGAAGCGGCCGCCCGGAGTGAAAAGCTGGCCAAAGAGGCCGCGCTTCAAGCGCAGGACGGTGAAATCGGCGTCGCCCGGGAAGAAGAACAGGACAAGAAAGCGGCCGGGGACCTGGAGCAGGCCCGGAAAACACTCGCTCAAGCCGAAGCGGCCCGGGAGCAGCTTACCGGTATGATCGCCGACCTGTCCGGTGACCTGGACCAGGCGGAGCAGGCAAGCCGGGAAGTTGACAGCGACCGGGAAAAGATGGAAGAGCTGGACGAAGCGCTGCGCAAAGCTTTCCTTAGGGCCAGGGACCAGGCTGAGGGGAACCGGGAAACACTCCAGGCTCAGCGGGAGGCGCGCCAGCATCTGGCGCACAGGCTGGAGATGCTCCAGCGTGACCAGGCGCGCTTCCAGAAGGAGAAAGACGCCCTTCTCGCCCGTGAGGAAAAGGCCCGGCGCGCCCTGGACGCGCTTCGGGAAAAAGCCGGAACGGAAAAACTGGCGCTTGCGCAAGCGGAGGAGAAGACCAAAGCCCTTACCAACCTGGCTCAAACCCTGCGGCAGGATGCGGCCAAGGCCGAGGGAGCGCGGCGCGAACTGGTTTCCCGGCAGAAAACCCTGATGGACGAATCGGAAGCGGCGCACCAGCGCCGGGATGAGGACAGCCAGCGGCTGCACAAAGGCGAACTGAGCAAAACAAGGCTGGAAGAAGAACTGCAGGCCATGGCGGCCCAACTGTGGAGCAGCCATGAGCTCAGCTACGCGCTGGCCGAAGAACTGCGCTTCAAGGACAAATTTGAACTGCCCGTGCTGGAGCGCGAGGCGGGGGACAAGCGGAAGCGGATCCGGGACATGGGGGGGATCAATATCCACGCGCTGGAAGATTACGCGGCCACGAAGACCCGCTATGACGAGCTGAACGCCCAACGGGATGACGCGGAAAAGGCGCGGGAAGACCTGCTGTCACTCATCAAGCAACTGCAGGGACAGATGGAAAAGCAGTTTGTCCGGGAACTGGCTCAATTGAACGAGCATTTTGGCGAGACCTTCCGCCGCCTTTTCTCCGGCGGGCAGGCCAGCCTGAGCCTCTCCGACCCGTCCAGGCCGCTGGAATGCGACATCCAGATCAAGGCGCAGCCGCCCGGGAAGAAGCTCCAGTTGCTCTCCCTGCTTTCCGGCGGCGAACGCGCGCTGACAGCGATCGCAATCCTCTTTGCGATGCTCAAGCTCAAGCCGACGCCCTTCTGCATCCTGGATGAGATCGAGGCGGCGTTGGACGACGCCAACATCAACAGTTTCGCGGATTACCTTGCGGAGTATGCCAGGAGCACGCAGTTTATTGTCATTACCCACCGCAAGGGCACCATGGAACGCTGTGACACGCTCTACGGCGTTGCCATGCGGGAAAAGGGCGTGAGCGACATGATCTCGGTCAACCTGAGGGAATACACAGCGTAAAGGAGAAGGACATGGCCGGTTTTTTCACGAGGCTGAAACAGGGCCTCAGCAAGACCAGGGGGCAGATGACCGAGCGCATCGAAGAATTGGCGAAGAGCACCCAGGTCATAGACGATGACTTCTATGAGGGCCTTACGGACATCCTGCTCCTGTCCGACGCCGGCGTCGCGGCGACAGAGGAAATCATCTCCCGGCTGCGTGAACGCGTACACAGGGAAAAAATGAAAGACGCCCAGGCAGCCATGGCGCTGCTGAAGGGCATCATGGCCGAGGAGATGAACATCCCCCGCCCAGCGTTGAAATGGCCTATGGTGATGCTGGTGGTCGGTGTCAACGGCGTCGGCAAGACCACTACCGTAGGCAAACTGGCGCTGAGGTTCAAGGAAGTCGGGCGCAGCGTCGTCCTGGCCGCGGCGGATACGTTCCGCGCCGCCGCCGACGAGCAGCTGCAGGTGTGGGCGCAGCGCGCGGACGTGCCCCTCATCCGCCAGCAGCACGGCGCGGATCCCGCCGCCGTGGTCTTTGACGCCATCCAATCGGCAAAGGCCAAGGGAACGGACCTCCTGATCGTGGATACGGCCGGGAGGCTTCACAACAAAAAGAACCTGATGGACGAACTGGGCAAGATCCGCCGCGTCATCGCCCGGGAGTACCCAGAGGCCGAAGTGCGCTCCATGCTGGTGCTGGACGCCACCACCGGGCAAAACGGCCTGAACCAGGCAAAGATGTTCAAAGAGGTCGCGGACATCAACGGCATCATCCTCACCAAGCTGGACGGCACCGCCAAGGGCGGCATCGCCCTGGCGATCCGCCGCGAGGTCGAGGTCCCTGTCTGGTACATCGGCGTGGGCGAAGGCATCGACGACCTGCAGCCTTTTGACGCAAAAGAGTTTGTGGAAGCCCTGTTCTGATTTGGGTTTGGTCCCGCGGCGCATCAGACAAAACCGCCGGCATCAGCCGGCGGTTTTGCTATTCAGTATTCCTCAGGACCCTGCCGGGTAATTGCCCTCAAAGAGGATGCGCTGCGTGGCGGGACCGGCGAGCCCGTCCGGGGTGAGCCCCTTGGCGCGCTGGAAAGCCTTTACCGATTCCGTCGTCCCGACGCCAAACAGCCCGTCGACAGCCAAGTCGAAGAACCCCTGCTTTTTCAGCTCCTGCTGCAGCGCGCGGACCAGGATGCCGCTGTCGCCTTCCTTGATGGTGACGTACAGCCCCTGCGGGTTCGGCGTCACGTTGACGTAAAAGGGGATTTTGGTGGGCTGCGGCGTCGCCTGCTGGGCCGGGCGCGGGGTGGCTGTGCGGGTCGCGCCATTGGCGCCCGTGCCAAACAGTTTGTTGAAAGTCGCCCCGCCGACGCGTCCGTCCGGCGTCAGGCCATTGGCGCTCTGGAAAGCCTTGACCGCCGCCTCTGTGCTGGCGCCGAAATCGCCGTCGACCCCGCCGCTGTAAAAACGCAGGTCGGACAGCCTGGACTGCACCAGCCTGACGGCTGATGAGTCCATCAGGCCGCGCTGCAGCGAGGTGCCGATGATCCCCTGCGGGGAGGAAGTGCCGCGCGCCGAGGACGAATAGAGTTTTTCAAGCGTCAGCGGGCCGGCGATGCCGTCCGCGTAGGAGGTGTTTCTCTGCTGGAAGGCATATACGGCGGATTCCGTGGCGTTGTCAAACACGCCGGTCGGGCTACCCAGCAGGTAGCCAAGGTCGATCAGCCGATCCTGCATGCTGCGGACGTCATCCCCGGACGAGCCGTTCTGAAGGAAAACGTTCTGGCTGATCCTGGGGGTCGGGGTCGGGCGTGGCGTGGGGGTCGGACGGCGGGTAGGCGTCGCGGTCGGCCTGGGCGGCAGGGCGGAGGAAGAATTGAGTTTGTTGAGCGTCGCGGTGCCGGCGATGCCGTCCGCGGTCAGGTTGTTGCGGGCCTGGAAAGCCTTGACGGCCGCTTCGGTCGTCTGCCCGAAATCGCCGTCCACGGACCCGATGGCGTATCCAAGTGCCTTCAGACGCTGCTGCAGCGCGCGCACTGCCGGGCCTTCAGCGCCAAGTTTCAGCACTGTGCTGGTCGGCGAGGGGGTGGGTACGCCGGGGGTCTGGGTCATTACGATGATGCCGCCCCAGACCGTCGGGGTGGGGGTGAGCAAGGGCTGGAGGCTGGTGATGATGCTGCCCCAGCCGCCGGGGGTCGGCTGGCTGAACGGCAGGGTGGAACCGGGCAGGTTGATGACCGCGCCGATGGTCGGCGTGGGGGTCTGCGCGGTCTGGGAGACTTCAGGGCTCCTGATCGGGAAGGGAACGATGTCCTGGTTCCCGACGCCTGACTGGTTGTTCCCGGTGGTATCCGGGGTCGCGGTACAGCCGGCGAGGAGGGCGGCAATCAGCAGCAGGCCTGCCAGCAGGGCGATCTTTTTCGCTTTGTTCCACTCCATTTTGATCCCATCCTCTTTCCGGCGAGTTCATGTTGCGTTCCGGCCGACACTGTCGCGGCCGGTTTCATCCTATCCAACGGGTGAGCCGGACGAAATCCTGCTCCTGATCGCTTCAGCGTCAAATCACTTGGTTCAGCATGGTTCTCTTGATGAATTTTATCACAGCCGACCGGAATAATCAAACGGGAGAACCAGGAATCTTCACGAAATTGACACATGCTTTGACACATATCTTCATCTTTGCTACAATTCGCCGGACATTGCGGGGAGGAAACGCATGAGCCTGTTTGAGCTGACAGCCGTCGCGGCGGGGCTTTCCATGGACGCGTTCGCAGTCGCGCTGTGCAAAGGAGCCTGCCTGAGGGAAGGGGAGCGAAGGGAAAGCCTGCTCATCGCCCTTTCCTTCGGTTTTTTTCAAGCCCTGATGCCGCTGCTGGGTTGGCTGCTGGGGAGCAGTTTCACCATCTATATCCATTCTTTTGACCACTTTGTCGCCTTTGGCCTGCTGGCTTTCATCGGCGTGAAGCTGATTTTCGAAGCGCTGAAAAAGGACGAGGAAGCGCTGGCCTGCAAGCCGCTGCGCATAGGAGAACTGATACTGCTCAGCCTTGCCACCAGCATTGACGCGCTGGCGGCCGGAATCGCTTTCGCGGTGTTGGACATCAGCATCTGGCGGGCTATTGGGCTGATCGGCCTGGTCACCTTCGCGCTGTCCTACCTGGCGGTTCGCCTGGGCCGCCGTTTCGGCTCGCGCTTTCAGGCAAAGGCACAGTTGGCCGGCGGCTTCTCCCTGATCCTCATCGGGGCAAAAGTGCTCCTGGATCATCTTGCCGTATAGCCAGCCTCAAACCGGAACCCGCCGCATGCCGTCCGCATGGAGCTGCCGGAATTGTTTTTCTTATCTTTGCCGCGTACAGTTCCGCGGGCGGCGGCCTGATCGGCACACACGCTCATCATTGCCGGTGAAATCGCCGGCTCCCATGAGTGTTTTGTGAACTTCGAAAAATACTCACAGATAACTCACAAAAATACTCACAACCCGCAGCCCTTGATAAATCTCACTTTTTGGGCGTTTTTTATCAGCTTGTGAGTATTGTGAGAATTTTTCAGGAAAAAAGTATAGAACAGAAATGAGAAAGTATGCCGTATGAAAAAATATATGGAAAAGTTGCTCACAAAACTCAAAATACCAGATTCTCCATTAAAAAAACCAATGGAATCAAGGTATGGGAGGCTGTGAGAATTTTTGTGAGTTGACCAGATTATTCTCACAGAAGTGCACAGAAAAACACAGGGCATGTCGACGGGCGAGTGTGGAAATTCCGCGGGCTTTGCTTTGCCGTCCGATGAACACGCGGCTCATGACGGCCAGGGCAGGCAGCCGCGCTCTTCGGGCGAATCAAATACGGTTCAGGAAGTCGACGGCTTCTGCTCCAGCGCGTCCCGCAGGTAACCCGCCAGGATGTCGACGATCCTGGCGTTTTTGCCTCCGCGGGTCACAATCACGTCGGCTTTGTGGATATAATTGCGGATGTGCTTGTCATACATGGGCTTTACGGTGGCCAGGTATTGCTGGGTGATGCTGTCGATGCTGCGCTGGCGTTCCTTGATGTCGCGGTTGATGCGGCGCAGCAGGCAGATATCCGGCTCCACGTTGATGTAGAGTTTCAGGAACATCTTTTCACACAGCCTGTCGTCAAAAAAAGCGTGGATGCCTTCAACGATCAGAACGTCCCCGGGAACGATCAGCTCGTCGCTGTCATCACGCGCGTAACGGGCGAAATCATAGGCCTTTCTTGTGATAGGCTGTCCTGACAGGAGCAGGCTGATATCGCTCAGCAGCAAGTCATGGTCAAAAATAGCGGGCTCGTCATAATTCATCCGCGCCCGCCGGTCGTAATCCAAGCCGGGGAAATCCAGGTAATAGGCATCCTGCTTGATGACCGTGCTGGCCGCGCCGACGGCGCGCACCAGTTCATTGGACAGCGTGGTTTTGCCGGAGCCGCTGGGGCCGCAGATTCCGATAAACAGCATGGTGACCTCCGCCTCTTCACTCTGCTGAGCCTATCCCAGGCAGGGTGAATTGTCAATGCGGAAACGCTTGACAAACGAGGGAAAAAGCATAAACTGAAAGCAAGTGAATACGCTTATCAAGAGCGGCGGAGGGACTGGCCCGATGAAGCCCGGCAGCCTGCGGGAGCAAGGTGCCACATCCAGCGGCGAAAGCCGGAAGATAAGCCAACATCGAGCGCTTATCGAAAGAGAGCGCTCGTTTTATCAGGAAAGGAAGTACCCGGAACCTATGAAAAAACTCTTTACCTCAGAGTCCGTCACAGCCGGCCATCCCGACAAGGTGTGCGACCAGATCTCAGACGCGGTGCTGGACGCGATACTGACCGAAGACCCCAACGCACGCGTCGCGTGCGAAACCTGCGCCACCACCGGGCTGGTGCTGGTGATGGGGGAAATATCCACCACCACCTACGTTCCTATCCAGGACATCGCCAGGAGCGTCGTACTGGACCTGGGCTATGACAGCGCCGACATTGGCTTTGACGGGCATACCTGCGCGGTCCTGACCGCCGTACAGGAACAATCCCCCGATATCAGCCAGGGGGTCAGCAACGCGGAAGAAACCCGCTGGGACAGGGGCCAGCCCCAGTTGACCGGCGCGGGCGACCAGGGAATGATGTTCGGCTACGCGACGGACGAAACGCCGGAATATCTGCCGATGCCCATCGCCCTGGCGCACCGGCTGACAAGGAGAATGGGGGACCTGCGAAAGTCAGGCACCCTCCCCTGGATGCGCCCGGACGGCAAGAGCCAGGTGAGCGTCGCATATGAAGACGGTCTGCCGGTCAGTGTGGACAACGTGGTCATTTCCACCCAGCACAGCCCGTTGGTCTCACAGGAAGAGATCCGGGAAGCCGTCATGCAGAGCGTCATCCTGAATACGATACCAGCGCACCTGCTGACAAAAGGGACACGGTTCCACGTCAACCCGTCCGGCCGGTTTGTCATCGGCGGCCCGGCGGGGGACAGCGGGCTGACCGGCCGGAAGATCATTGTGGACACCTACGGTGGCTTTGTCCCGCACGGCGGAGGATGTTTTTCGGGGAAAGACCCCACCAAGGTGGATCGTTCCGCCGCTTACATGGCCCGGTACGCGGCGCTGAACGTCGTTGCTGCCGGACTGGCCAGGCGCTGCCAGGTCGCGCTCGCCTATGCCATCGGCGTCGCGCACCCGGTCAGTTTCACGGTTGACACCTTTGGTACAGGCACTGTCCCTGACGACGCGATTGCCGGCGCATTGCTCGGAATGCTTGATTTCAGCCCGGACGGCATCATCCGCAGGCTGGACCTCCGCAGGCCCATCTACCGCCCAACCGCCGCCTACGGCCACTTCGGGCGGCCCGACCTGAACCTCCCCTGGGAAAAGCCGGATTTCGCGGAAGCACTAAAGAGGGCGGCCAGGCAATGAAGACGCTGCCCGGCCTTATCCTCCCAGGTAGGCCTTCCGGACGTCCTCGTCCTTAAGCAAGTCCCCGCCCAGGCCGGACTTGACGACCCGGCCGGTCTCCAGGACATAGGCGCGCCGGGCCAGGGAAAGCGCCATCTGGGCGTTCTGTTCGACCAGCAGGACGGTCGTGCCCTCCCGGTTGATCTCCTGGATGATGTCGAAAATCTCCTGAACCAGCAGGGGGGAGAGGCCCATGGAGGGCTCGTCCATCATCAGCAGTTTGGGCCGCCCCATCAGCGCCCGCCCCATGGCCAGCATCTGCTGCTCACCGCCGGAGAGGGTGCCGGCTATCTGCTTGCGGCGTTCTTTCAGCCGGGGGAAGTGGGTAAAAACCGTTTCCATGTCCCCGGGAAGCTCGCCCCGGTCCTTGCGGGTGAACGCGCCTATCTCCAGGTTCTCCTGCACCGTCATCCTGGAAAAAACCCGGCGGCCTTCAGGCACCTGCGCCAGGCCGCGCGCGGAAAGCTGATAGGCGGGCGTCTTCCTGATGGACGCGCCCTGAAAAAGGATGTCACCGGATGCGATGGGCACAAGGCCGGATATCGCGTTGAGGATGGAGCTCTTGCCGGCTCCGTTGGCGCCGATGAGGGAGACGATTTCACCTTCGTGCACCTCAAAGGAGATGCCGTGCAGCGTATGGATCGCGCCGTAGTACAGGTCGATTCCCTGGACTTTAAGCATGGGCGTCCGCCTCCTTATGCGCTTTCTGGGTGCCCAGGTAAGCCGCGATGACCTCCGGGTTGCTGCGGATTTCCTCTGGATTGCCCTGCGCGATGACACGGCCGTAGTTGAGCACGTAGATTCGCTCGCAGATGCCCATAACCAGCCGCATATCATGCTCGATGAGCAGGATTGCGACAGAAAACTGGTTTCTGATGGTCTTGATGGTCTGCATCAACTCCATCGTTTCGCTCGGATTCATGCCGGCCGCCGGCTCGTCCAGTAGCAATACCTTGGGGTTGGAAGCCAGGGCGCGGCATATTTCCAGTTTCCTCTGCTGGCCGTATGGCAGGGAACCTGAGCGGACGTCCGCCAGGCTTTCCATTTCAAACACGCGCAGCAGCTCCCGGGCGCGGATGTCGATGCCGCGCTCTTCGCTCAGGCATTTGGCGTTCCTCATGATGCCGGAAAGCGGGGAATAGTGCATGCGGGAGTGAAAGGCGACCTTGATGTTTTCCAGCGCCGTCATCGACTTGAACAGGCGGATATTCTGAAAGGTGCGCGCGATCCCGTCCTGGGTGATCTGGTGGGTCATCCTGCCGTTGATGGGCTTGCCCAGCAGTACGGCCTGCCCTTCCGTCGGCTGGTAGACCCCGGTCAGCAGGTTGAAAACCGTTGTTTTCCCCGCGCCGTTTGGCCCGATGAGGCCGACGATCTCGTTGTCCATCAGTCGGATGTCAATATTTTCAGCCGCTTTCAGCCCGCCGAAGGCGATGCCCAGGTTTGAGGTCTCCAGGACAGGCCTGTCCTCCCATACGTCGTAGCGCGGCTGGAACGGCATCCGGGTTTCGGACGCTCTGCGTCTGAACAGGCGTTTATTAAGCCGTTCCATGCCCTCCCAGGCTTCGAGCATGGAGAACTCGCGCGTGCCCATCAACCCTGAGGGCCGGAACAGCATCATGAGGATCAGCAGCAGCGAATAGATGACCAGGCGGTATTCCGCCAGTCCGCGCAGCATTTCGGGCAGGGCGACCAGGACGACGGAGGCAACGATGGACCCGGTGATGGATCCCATGCCGCCCAGCACGACCATGACAAGGTACTCGATGGATTTGTTGAACCCGAACATCTTGGCGTTGAGGATGCTGGTCTGGTGCGCGAAGAGGCCGCCTGCGATGCCGGCAAAAAAGGCCGCGATGGTAAAGGCGAGAAGTTTATACTGCGTGGTCGGGATGCCGGTGGCTTCCGCCGCGATGGCGTTTTCACGGATGGAGATGATGGCGCGGCCATGACGGGAGCGGCCGAGGGTGAAGATGCTGGCGATGATCAGTACTGTTATGATGAAAACGATGGTGAACTGGATTACGCTGGACAGGGCGCGGTCCTCAGAGAATGCCCTGGACATGCGCGTGATGCGCGTCAGGCCGGCAGCGCCGCCTGTGATTTCGAGGTTCTCAATGACGACGCGTATGATTTCACCGAAGCCCAGGGTGATGATCGCCAGGTAGTCCCCTTGAAGCCTCAGGGCCGGGATGCCGATGAGCATCCCGAACAGGGCGGCAGCGACGCCGCCCAGGAGAAGGGAAACCGGCAGGGATAAACCGAAATCCATCGCGACGGACTTTGTAAAGATGGCGGAAACGTAACCACCGATGGCCATAAAGCCGGCGTGCCCCAGCGCGAGCTGCCCCAGTAGGCCGGTGGTGACATTGAGACTGGCCGTCATGATGACGGTGATGAGGATGGTGACCAGAATATTGGACAGGTAGTTGTTCATCAGGCCGTTTCCGATAAGGACGGTGACAAGCAAATAAAACATCAGAAGCGACAGGACATTGAGGACGATGGACTTGGTTTTTTTATTCATGTCTCAACCCTCAAACCTTTTCGCTGGACAGCCTGCCCAGAAGGCCGGTCGGCTTCACCAGCAGTACGACGATGAGGATGCCGTAGACCACCGCGTCGCTGAGCTGGGTCGAAATGTAGGCCTTGGTAAGGCTCTCGGCGATTCCCATCACGAATCCGCCCAGCATCGCTCCCGGAATGATGCCGATGCCGCCCAGCACAGCCGCGATGAAGGCCTTCAGCCCGGGCAGCGAACCCATGGTGGGCGACACGGCGGGGTAGGCCATGCAGTAAAGGAAGGAGCCTATGCCCGCCAGCGCGCAGCCGATGGCGAAGGTCAGGCTGATGGAATTATTGACGTTGATGCCCATCAGCTGCGCGGTGCTGTAGTCCTCGCTCGCAGCCCGCATTGCTTTGCCGGCCTTGCTCTTTTTGACAAAAGCCTGAAGCATGACCATCAACGCGCCGGAAACCAGAATGGTCAGCACGGTGATGAAACTGAGCTGAATGCCGGAGAAACGGAGCGGGTCGACGTTCAAAACAGTCGGGAATGGACGCGACTGGGCGCCGAACACCAGCAGCGCGACGTTTTGCAACAGCATGCTCACCCCGATGGCGGTAATGAGGGAAGAGATGCGGGGGGAGGACCGCAGGGGCTTGTAAGCCACGCGCTCAATCAGTACGCCGAACAAAACGCACAGGACCACCGCGGCCAGCAGCGCCACCGGAGCCGACCAGCCCAGCGTCGACAGCGTGATCACCGCCGTGTACGCGCCGATCATGATGATGTCGCCGTGAGCGAAGTTGATCAGCTTGACGATGCCGTACACCATGGTATACCCCAGCGCGATAAGGGCGTAAATGCTGCCGACATGAAGGCCGTTGATCAGCTGGTTCAGGAACAGGCTCATGTGCATACCTCAATTGATTTTGATCAATCAGAACAACAATCGGGGGAGGATAGTTCCTCCCCCTGTATGATGCGCCTTGTTTGCTTACGGGTCAAACTGCTCGATGAAGACCTTGTTGCCCTGGGCGTCAAACGTCAGGAAGAAGGTGCTCTTGATGGGGTCGTTATGGTCGTCAAAGGTGATGTTGCCGCTGACCGCGGTGAGGTTGGTCGCCTTGATGGCCTGAACGACCGCTTCCTTGTCCGTGGTTCCGGCAGCCTGGATGGCGGAGAGCAGCACCATGGCGGCGTCGTAGCCTGTGGCTGAGAAGGCGATTGTCGGCATCTTGCCGTATTCTGCCTGGAAAGCCTCGACGAATTTCACGGCAGTTTCGCTCTGCGCGTCGGTTGTGAAGTGGTCGGTGTATACGACGCTGGTCAGGAGGCTCTTGTCAGCGACCAGGTCCACGATGTCGGAGATGCCGTCAGCCCCGTAAAACTTGACGTCAAGGCCGATTTCCTTGGCCTGGGCCAGGATCATCGCCGCGTCCGCGCCATAATAGGGAAGGAAAACGGCTTCGGGGGCGACGCTCTGGATGGTGGTCAACTGCGTCTTATAGTCCTTGTCGCCGTAGGCGGCTGACTCAGTGGCGACGATTTCTACGCCGAGTTCTTCGGATTTGGCCTTGAAGGCTTCGTACAGCCCCTTGGAATACTCCGTGGCGTTGTCGTACAGTACGGCGACTTTCTTCACGCCCTGGTTGGCCATATAGCCCGCGACGGCCATGGCCTGGAAGGGATCCAGGAAGCAGGTGCGGAAGACGTTCGGGCGGCCGGTGGTCACGTCATAGGCCGTGGCGGAGGCGGTGATCTGCGGAACGCCGTCCTCAGCGGACACTTCTGCGATTGCTTTGGTTTCGCCCGTCAGCACCCCGCCCACAAAGGCGACGATGCCATCCTGCTCGGTCAGTTTGTAGTAGGCGCTGATGGCGATTGCCGGGTCAGCCTGGGTGTCTTCCCAGAGGATCTCGACCGGCTTGCCCAGGATACCGCCAGCCTCGTTCACCTGCTTGACATACAGGTTCACGCCTTCCTGGACCGCCAGGCCGTACTTGCCGTAGTCGCCGGACAGGACGCCAATCCCGCCGATCTTGATCGTCTCTTCCGCGAGCGCGGGTGCCGCCACAGAAATAATCAGGGCGAGCGCTACCAATAGTGATATGAGGGTCCGCTTTTTCATGACATCCTGACCTCCTTCTTTTTTTCGCTCTACATCGCGAATACAGGAATGATACATATTCATGAGAGTTTATACAAGCAGAGCAGTGTTTTTCTCTTGTACTTAAAGAGCGAAATGCATAGAACGTTCAGGAATTTATCAAACTTGACATCCGGCTGGCGTGTGCCTACACTGCGTATTATTGTACGTCAAATGAATGCTTGGAGGCGTCGGGATGAGGCAGCACCGGGTCGTCGCGACAGAGGCTGGGCTGCTGCTCAATGTTCTGGCCCGGGAGCTTCCGCTGCTGCCGGAGCGTGCCTTCCGGGAGGCGCTGAAGAAGCGGGACGTTGTCATCAACGGCGTCCGCGCCTCTGAAAATGCCAGGGTCAGTCCCGGAGACGAGGTCCTCCTGTATACTTTGCACGAATTGACGGAGATCCCCGTCCTGTATGAGGACGGGCAGCTGCTGATCGTCAACAAGCCGGCCGGGGTCAACACCGACGGGAACGCGCGGAGCGGCTTTTCCCTCCTGGCCTGGGCCGCGGGGCGGAGTGAAGGCACGTATGCGCCGCAATTGGTCCACCGGCTGGACAACAGGACCAGCGGGCTCGTCGTCCTCGCGAAAGACATGGGGACCGCGGAACTGCTGACCGGTGCGCTGCGCGGGCACAGGATCGAAAAAGTGTACCAGTGCCTGGTCAGGGGCGTCATCACCCCGCCGGACGCCACGGTATCCGCCTGGCTGGTCAAGGACGCCATGCGGGCGAGGGTGGATATTTATCCGGGCAGCCGGCCTGGGGCGAAAAGGATCGTCACGCAATACAGCACGCTGTATTCAGGCGAAACGTCCCGCCTGCGCGTGGTGCTGCACACCGGGCGGACCCATCAGATCCGGGCGCACCTTGCTTTCCTGGGGCACCCGGTCATCGGGGACGACCTCTACGGCGACCGTGAATTCAACCGCACCCATGGAAGGAAGGGCCTGATGCTTTGCGCGTGCGAACTTGCCTTTCCCGAAGGGTTTGAGGTATCCTGTCTGGGCGGCAGGCGGTTTTACATCGATCCGCCGTTTTGACGGAGGCTGGGAGACAAGCGATGAGACCCCTTTACAGGATGATCGTATCCGACCTTGACGGCACCCTGCTCAACGACGCAGCCGAAATCACCCCCCGTACCCTGAACGCCATCAAAAAGGCGCAGGAGCGGGGGATCATTTTTGCCGCCTGCACCGGGCGTTTCCCCGAGAACACCGCGATGGTGCTGATGGAAAAAGGCATTGACTGCCCGGTCATCAGCCTGAACGGTTCAGTGGTGGAACTCTCTCCGCTGAAAGGGCGCATCTTCGAACGTTTCCTGGAGCCTCGGAGCGCCAGGGAAGTTTTTGACGCGCTGGAGTCGCTGGGCGAAGGATATCACGTCTTTGGCAGGGGAACGGTGGCTTCCCGCAGGGCGGAGGTCCGTCACCATTCTGAGACGGACCTCAGGCGAGATACTTTCCTGAAAAGCGAAGTGCGCTTCACGCACGGCCTGGATGCCTGCCGTACGGCGCTTGAAAGGCCCGTGTATAAATTTTACGTATACCTGACCTCAAAGAGCAAGCCGCCGGAGGCGATCCGCGCGGCCCTGGGCGGCATTGAGGGCGTATCCCTGACCCAGTCGAGTGAAACGAATTTTGAGCTGATCCCTTCCGGGGCTGACAAAGGGACCGGGCTCGAACTTCTGTCCAGGCATCTGGACATTCGGCCCCGAGAAATCATCGCGTTCGGAGACCAGCTCAACGACCTGCCCATGCTGCGCTTCGCCGGCCTGGGAGTCGCGGTCGGGAGCGCCGCAGAACTGGTCCGCCAGGCCGCCGGCCTGGTAGCCCGCAGCAACAACGATGACGGCGTCGCCAGGGTGATCGAGGAGGTTTGCCTCTCTTAGGCGAGTGAATATCGCCCACGACAGGTCCTTTCCTGGGCCGGTTTCCTATATTGGGCTCGCGACTCCCTGTTCGGGCAATTCAATTTCCCAAAGGTGATAAAACGGCTGGGAATAGGCGGTCACCGCGCTGCCGTCCGTCAGGGCGGCCAGTTCTTTTTCCAGCGTATCCCTGTCACTCTCCCGGAGGATGAGCATCAGCCCAACATCTCCGGTGAATTCCTTTTCTATCCCGCTTACCGGGAGCCGCCTCAGTGCGTGATCCACCCTGTCCCAACAGGCATAGGAGATACGCGCCTGAAGACGTACGCTGCGCCGGGACAAGGCGACACCCGCCGCACGCACGGCAAGCGCCGTCGCCTGGCTGTAAGCCCGTACAAGGCCGCCCGTGCCTAAAAGGACGCCGCCGAAGTATCGCGTGACCACGGCGGCGCAGTTGACCAGGCTGTTCTTCCTCAGCACGTCAAGAATGGGGATGCCCGCGGTGCCCTGGGGCTCCCCGTCGTCAGAATGCCGCATCGTTCCGGCGTTCATGCCGAGGATATAAGCAAAGCAATGATGGCTGGCGCCTTTGTGAGCCTCCCTGACGGAACTGATGTAGGCGAGGGCCTCTTCCTCGCTCCCAGCAGGGGCAGCCTGGCCGATGAAACGGCTCCTGCGGATGACGGCCTCTCCCTTCCCCGGCGCGGCCAGGGTGAAAAAGCCCTCAGGGCCGCTCATTTCTTCAACAGCACGCGGCAGTAGTTTTTCTTCCCGCGCCGCAGCATCAGGCCGTCGGAGGGGAAATCGTCCGGTGACAGCCGCGTGTCCGGGTCCTCTACCTTGCTGTCGCCGGCCAGTACCGCGCCCTGTTCCACCATCTTGCGGGCCTGGCTCCGGCTGGAACAAAGGCCGCAGAGCGCGAGGAGTGTGGTGAGGCGGTTGTCTTCCTCCAACTGGCGCATCGTCAGTTCGTAGCCCGGCACGTCGTCCAGGCTGCCCTGGCCTGAAAACAGCGCGGCGGAAGCCTGCTGGGCTTTCTGCGCTTCCTCCTCGCCGTGGACCAGTTTGGTCGCTTCAAAGGCGAGGACGGATTTGGCTTCGTTGAGGCCGGAGCCCTGGAGCGAGCTCAGCAGCCGTACCTCGTCCATGGGCAGGAAGGTCAGCATGGCGAGGGACTTCCCGACGTCGCTGTCCGCGATGTTGCGCCAATACTGATAAAACTCATAAGGGGTGCAAAGCCCCGCGTCCAGCCAGAGCGCGCCGCGTTCCGTCTTTCCCATTTTCTGGCCTTCGGAATTCAGCAGGAGGCTGAACGTGCAGGCGTAGGCAGCAGCCTGTTCCTTCCGGCGGATCAGGTCGGCGCCGGCGAGCATATTGCTCCACTGGTCGTCCCCGCCCATCTGGAGGACGCAGTTGTGCCGCCGGTAGAGCTCCAGGAAGTCATAGGCCTGCATGACCATGTAGTTGAACTCCAGGAAGGTCAGCCCGCGTTCCAGGCGCTGGCGGTAACACTCCGCCGTGATCATCCGGTTGACGGAAAAATGCGCGCCGATCTCCCTGATGAACTGGAGGTAGTTCAA
>CAZJCB010000022.1:0-20708 GCA_964544245.1 uncultured Christensenella sp. | reverse complement strand
GCATCGCGAAGCCGGTCTGGCGGCAGGCCATCACGTCGCTCTGGTCGCCGAAGATGAACAGGGCGTGGGTGGCGATGGTGCGGGCGCTGACGTGGAACACGCAGGGCAGCAGCTCGCCGGCGATCTTGTACATGTTGGGGATCATCAGCAGCAGGCCCTGGGAGGCGGTGTAGGTGGTCGTCATGGCGCCGGCCGCGAGGGAACCGTGCACAGCGCCGGCGGCGCCGCCCTCTGACTGCATCTCCGATACGTTGACCGTCTGCCCGTACAGGTTTTTCAGCCCCTGCGCGGCCCATTCGTCAACATATTCCGCCATCGTGCTGGACGGGGTGATCGGGTAGATGGCCGCGACGTCGCTGAACGCGTACGCGATGTGGCTGCCTGCGCCGTTGCCGTCAATTGTGTACTTTTTTGCCATATAAATCCTCCATCATGTATCTTTGAACCCGTTTTCCGGGATTTCAAGCGGGATCAGAACACCCATAGTATGCGGTGTGACCGCTCTTTTGTCAAGGTTTTCACGCATTTTGAGAAAAGTGGAAACCCCTTGATTTTCCTGGCTTTCTGAGCGCTTCCCGCCAGTAGTGATTTATAAAGCCGCGGAATTCCCGGCTTTTTTGACTGCCCGTCAGACGGCCGTTTCCCTTTCGGGCAGGATGAACCGCACGGCGCGCGGGATGATTTCCAAATCAAACGCCCGGCCTTTGATGATCTCCCCGTCCAGGCACAGCGCGGCTTCCTTTTCAAGGGTGATGTTGACCTTGCCGGCCCTCGCGTAGCGCAGGTAGGGGGCAAAGGCAGGGCTGTCCAAATGCTTTCCGCGTTTGTAGTCGCCGATGAGCCTGACCAGCGTGGCGCGGGAAAAGGGACGCATGACGCAGACGTCCATCAGCCCGTCGTCATTGACCGCTCTGGGCGCGCACTGATAGCCCCCGCCGATGTACTGCCCGGAAGCGAAGGAGGCGGTGAGCAGCGGGCCTTCGTGGAGGACCTGGTTGTCCGCGGTGATGACGCAGTTTGTTTTCATATGCCGGAGCACCGCGTCCGCGGTGCCGATGAGGTAGGCGCGATGTCCGCCGACAAGCGGTTTCCCGCGCAGGCGTCCCACAGTGGCGGCGGCGTGCGCCTCCAGGCCGATGTTGACCACGTTGATGGACGCCCGGCCGGACACCCTGATGAGGTCCACCAGCAAGCTGCCGGCGCTGACCTGCCGCTTCAAATCGATAAAGCGGCTTTCGCCGCCGTAATACTTCACAAAGTCGTTGCCGCTCCCGCAGGGCCAGGCGGCGACCGCCGCGTTGGGAAAACCCGCCGCGCCCCCGGCGACCTCGCCCAGGGTGCCGTCCCCGCCGCAGGCGTAAAAACGCAGGGGGCCTGACAGACTCCGGCAGGTTTCGCGCACAAAACGCTCCGCGTCCCCTTCGCCGCCCGTGATGTAAAGGGTGTAGGGGAGGGGCGCCAGTTTTGCCAGCTCGCCTTCCAGCCTGCGCTGCGCGCTGCGGGCTCCGGCGGCGGGATTGAGGACGAAAAAATGCTGTACTTCCATGCCGGATGAGATCCTCCTGAGCCTACTTGCCGCCCAGGATGGACTTGAGAAGGTCTTCCGGGTTCAGGCCCGCCTGTTTCAGCCCGTCCATCAGCCCGTCCAGCAGGTTTTCATCCTTCCTGGCCGCGGCCTTCTTTGCGGCGGTCTTCCTGGCCGGCGCTTTCTTGGCCGTCGTCTTCTTCGCGGCCGTTTTCTTTACTGTCGTTTTTTTGGCGGTGGCTTTCTTCGCCGCGGCTTTCTTCGCGGCCGCGGTCCTGGCGGCGCTCAGCCTGCGTTTTTCCGCCTGCAGCGCTTTCTTGTCCGCGTTCAGTTTCTCAAGTTTTTCCTTGAGGGTCCCGATGCTGCCGTCGACGGCCTTGATCTTCATTTCCACCTGCCGCAGGGTCAGTTTATTCTCGGACATCCTTGCGCCCTCCTGTATTCATGATGGTCAGATTCAGTATACGCCAAACGCGCAGCGTTGGAAACAGGGCTATACTTTTTTGAAGGCCCATTTCCCGCTTTCAAAGCGGCGGTGGAAGAGGAACAGCCGCAGGCCGATCTCCGACAGGCTCAGCAGCCAGGTCAGCGCCAGCCCCAGATGGAACACGTCCACCGCCAGCCAGGCCATCAGCGGGCGGAAAACGGACACGCACAGCGCCATGGCTCCCGCCACGTAGAGGTTGTCGCCCGCGCCGCGCAGGGCGCCGGAGAGCACCACGGCGGACATCTGCAGCGGCTGCATCAGCGCCACAATCAGCAGGGTTTCCGCCGCGAAGAGGATGACCCTCGCGGCGTCCGGCGTGCCCGGGTTGATGAACAGCTGGCTGACCGGGTAGCGCATCAGCGCGGTCAGGGCGCCCAGGACCAGGGACACCACCAGGGCGATGCGCTGGGTGGCCTTGCCGTACAGCAGGCTGAGGTCCCGCCGGCCTTTCCCCAGGTTCTGGCCCACCAGCGAGGTGGCCGCCACCGACAGGCCGTCGGCAAAGTTGAAGGTGAGCGCCAGGAACTGCATGGCGATGTTGTGCGCGGCGAACATCGTCACGCCCAGGGAGTACATGATGCGGGAATAGAAGAAGAAACCGAAGCGGACGCTGGCCTGTTCGACGATCGCGTTGCCGCCCACCCTGAGGATGGACTCCATGGTGGGCCTGTCGACGCGCCAGCTGTCCCCCCGGGATATGCGCAGGTAGCTGCCCTGGGCATGGAGCACGGCCAGCACGGAGAGGGACATGCCCGCCGCCATGCCGATGACCGACGCGATGGCGGCGCCGCGCACCTCAAGGCGCGGCAGGCCCAGATGGCCGAAAATGAGCAGGTAGTTGAAGAAAACGTTGACCAGGTTGGAGACGATGTTGACCTTCATGGGGATTTTGGTGTCGCCCACCCCGCGCAGCGCCGCGTTGATGCACATGCTCACCGCGTTCACCGGCAGCGCCCAGATCATGATGGTGAAATAAGCCACCGCGTCCTTGAGCACGGCGGCGTCCTCAGGCGTCCGGTCATGCCCGCCCGCCAGGCGCATCAGGGGCTCCGCGAACAGGATGGTCAGCGCGGCGACCACGATGGACAGGCTCAGCGAGAGCAGGATGGCGTTCCTGAGCGTCAGGTTGGCGGCTTCGCGCCGTCCCTCGCCCTTGCGGCGGGCGACGATGGCCGTGACCCCGACGTTGAGCGCGAAAAAAATCGCCAGCATGATCATCCTGGGCTGCCCGGGCAGCGACACCGCGGCCAGCGCGTTCCTGCCCAGCTGCCCCACCATGATGGTGTCCGCGCTGCCGATCAGGCTCATCAGCGCCAGTTCCGCGATGGCGGGCAAAGCGATGGTGAGCACGTCCCCGTAGGCCTGCCGGCTGCCGGGAATGTCCCCTAGGCGCTTGTCCGCCCCCACCAGAGCGGCAGAGGAGAACCAGCGCCTCAGCAAGCTCATCAATCCGGGTCCCTCCAAGTATGCGATGGCGACAGGATAGCAGAAAAAGGGGAAGGGGGCAATGCGGGGCGGGGAAGGGTTCCGCGCGCCTTGACAAACCGGCCGGAAAACCTATAATGACCGCATGATCCATGCCAGCGCGGCAAATAGAATTGAGGGGCTGCATGTCTGACGTCATCCTGCGCCTTCAGGGCATCTCCAAAGCCTTCCCGGGCGTCCAGGCGCTCAACAGGGCCAGCCTGAACGTGTATGGGGGCGAGGTCATGGCGCTGCTGGGCGAAAACGGCGCCGGCAAGTCCACCATGATGAAGGTGCTCACCGGGGTATACCAGAGGGACGAGGGCACCATCACCTTCCAGGGCCGGCCTGTCAATTACCATAACGCTCGCCAGGCGCAGGAGGACGGCATCGCCATCATCCACCAGGAGCTGAACCTGGTGGGCAAGATGAAGGTTTTCGAGAACGTGTTCCTGGGGCGCGAACTGAAGGGCCGCTTCGGCACGGATGTGCGCGGGATGGTCCAGCGGACCCGCGAACTGCTCCTTATGGTCAGGGTGGACCTGGACCCGAAGCGGGAGGTCGGCACCCTCTCCATCGCCCAGCAGCAGATGGTGGAAATCACCAAGGCGCTGCTGCTGGACGCGAAGGTCATCGTGATGGACGAGCCGACGGACGCGCTGCCGGACGACGAGGTCGAAAGCCTCTTCGCCGTCATCCGCCAGCTGAAGGCGCAGGGCAAGGCCATCGTCTACATCTCCCACCGGCTGGGGGAGGTCTTCCGGATCTGCGACCGCGCCACCGTCCTGCGCGATGGCGAGTTCATGGGGGAAATGAAGGTCAGCGAGCTAGACATGGACGGGCTCATCCGCATGATGGTGGGCCGCACGCTGGACCAGCACTACCCCTTTGAGAAGGGCCGGGGGAGCGACAGCGCCCTGAGCGTGCGGGGCCTTGGCAACCAGCACATCCATGACATCTCCTTTGAGCTGAAAAAGGGCGAAGTGCTGGGCGTCGCCGGGCTGGTGGGCGCTGGCCGGACGGAACTGGCCCAGACGCTGTACGGGCTCTACCCCTGGGATTCGGGCGAGGCGGAGCTGCTGGGCAAGCCCTACAGGCCGGGCAGCCCCCGCGGCGCGATCAGGGGCGGGCTGTACTACATGACGGAAGACCGCAAGCGCAACGGCCTGGTCATGACCATGGACGTCAAGAGCAACATCACCCTGTCCTCCCTGCCCTCCCTCATCCGCCGCGGCATGATCGACGGGAAGGCGGAGAAGGCCATCGTTGGGGATTACATTGAAAAGACCCGCATCAAGACCCCTTCGATGAGGCAGCGGGCGCGCAACCTCTCCGGCGGCAACCAGCAGAAGGTGGTGCTCTCCAAGGCCCTGATGACGGAGCCGGAGGTGCTCATCCTGGATGAACCGACCCGCGGCATCGACGTGGGCGCTAAGAAGGAGATCTACCTGCTCATTGACGAGCTGAAGGCCCGCGGCAAGGCGGTGCTGATGATTTCCAGCGAGATGCCGGAGATCCTGGGCATGTCCGACCGCATCATGGTGCTGCACGAAGGGCGCAAGATGGGCGAACTGGACCGGGACGAAGCCACACAGGAGAAAATCATGGAACTGATCCTGAGCGGAGCCCATGCGCAGTTGCGCGCGGAGGAAGAACGATGAATAAAAAGCGTTGCCTGGCCCTTGCCCTCGCTTGCCTCCTGCCGGGGCTTGCCCTGGTTTTCCTGGCCGTCGTCAACAGCCAGCGCTTCAGCAACGTCCTGCTGCTCTCCGGGGCTGAACGGGCGGGGATCCTCCAGAAAAATCCGCAGCTGGCAGGCGGCGCGGGGACGTTCCTTTTCCAGCACGCCTATCTCTTCATCCTGATGGGCCTGCTCCTGGCCGGCCTGGGCGTCTTCTTCTTTTTCCGCTTCAACCGCTTCAGCGCGAAGAGCGCGCGGGTCACAAAACTGCTCCTGACGGAATACCGGCCCCTGGTCATCCTGCTCCTGACTGCGCTGGTGTTTTCCAGCCTCAGCTCACGCTTTTTCACCGTCCTGAACTTCACCAACATCCTTAAACAGATCTCCCACTACGCCATCCTGGCCGCCGGCGTGTATTTCGCGATCCTGCTGGGCGGCATTGACATCTCCGTGGGCTCCGTGCTGGGCTTTGCCGGCGCGATGGCCGCGCTGATCGTCTCCGGCATGCCGGACAGCCCCTGGTCGGCGCCGCTGGCCATCCTGGCCGCCCTGCTCATCGGCCTGGCCGCCGGGCTGTTCAACGGTTTCTTCATCTCCCGCTTCGGCCTGCAGCCCATGATCGTCACCCTGGCCACCCTGTCCATTTTCCGCGGCGCCACCCTGGTGCTCATCGGCGGGGCGGCCGTCTCCATCGCCGGAACGCGCTACGCCGGCGCGCCGCTGTTCACCGCCTTGGGGCAGAGCACGCTGCTGGGCGGCTACCTGCCCGTCCCCATCATCATCATGGTGATGGTATACTTAGTGGTTTACTACGTCCTCAACCGCACCGCCTTCGGCCGGCACATGTACGCCATCGGCGGCAACGAGGAAGCCTCCCTGCTGTCAGGCATCGACGTGATGAAGACCAAGCTGGTCGCCTACATGGCCAGCGGCCTGCTGGCAGGCATCGCGGGCATCATCATCACGGCAAGGGTCGCCAGCGCGACCCCGACGGCCGGGCAGAGCTATGAGATGGACGCCATCGCGGCGGTGGTCATCGGCGGCACCTCCCTGCGCGGCGGCGAGGGCAAGGTGCTCTATACCATCGTCGGCGCGCTGATCATCGGCATGCTCAACAACATCCAGACGCTCATGGGCGTCGACTCCTATTTCCAGACCATCATCAAGGGCGCCGTCATCCTGCTGGCGGTGCTGCTGGACGCCCGGACCGGAAGAAAATAAGGCTGCTTGCCGGACAGGCGCGGAAAAACATTGAAATCCCGCCGAAACCTTCGCAGCGCCCGTTAAAACGGGTATGCTTAACTGGAACGGAGGGGCAGTTCACATTGCCCTGGCGCCTTCCTCAGGAAGGCCGGCTTTCGGAATAGCGCCGGGTAAACCCCGTGCTATCGATAAATTTGAAGGAGGGTTCCCCACGATGAAAAAGATCCTCGCACTCGCCCTGTCCGCCATGATGGCGCTCGCCCTGATGCCCGCCGTGGCGGAAGAGTACACCATCGGCGTGCTCCTGTCCGACACCTCCAACACCTTCTTTGTCACCATGCAGACGGCCATTGAGGCCAAGGCCGCCGAACTGGGCGCGAAGACCATCGTATTGAACGGCGCGAACGACTCGGCCAAGGACGTCACCAACATGGAAAACCTCCTGTCCGCGGGGGTCCACATCGTCCTGTACAATCCCGTTGACTCCGACGCCGCGGCGGCCGTCGCCCAGATGGCGATCGACGCGGGCGTCCAGGTCATCTCCATTGACCGCGGCGTGAACGGCGTCGAGGTCATCAGCCACATCGCTTCCGACAACGTCTACGGCGGCCGGATCGCGACGGAGAAACTGATTGAGCTCATCGGCGGCAAGGGCGTCCTCGCCGAGATCCAGGGTATGGCGGGCGCGTCCGCGGCCAATGACCGCCACCAGGGCTTCCAGGAGGCTGTCACGGCCGCCGGCGAGGGCATCCAGGTGGCTGACAGCCAGATCGGCGACTGGGACACCACCAAGGCCATGGGCATCATGGAAAACATGCTGACCGCGCGCCCGGACATCCAGGCGGTGTTCTGCGCGAACGACAACATGGCCATCGGCGCCGTGCAGGCCCTTCAGCAGGCCGGGCGCGCCGACATCTTTGTCATCGGCTTTGACGCCGAGCAGGTCGCCCTGGACGCCATTGAGGAAGGCACCATGTTCGGCACCATCCAGCAGCAGCCCGCCCTCATGGGCGAACTGGGCGTGCAGACCGCCCTGGCCTTCCTGGCCGGCGAAGCGGTCGAGCCCTTCATCGGCGCCCCCGTCGCGCTGATCACCAAGGGAGAGTAAAACCACCGGCACCCACTGCCCGCCGCGAAACCGGCGGGCTTTTGTCTTATCCGGCCTGATTGTGGTATCATTCAACCATATGGACACGGGATAAGTGAACGGAGGAATTTATGGACATCAGGAAAGGGAAAAGGGCGCCGGCCTTCCTGCTGGCGCTGGTGATGACGCTGTCGCTGCTGCCGGCGGGGACGCTGACGGCGGAAGCCCTGCCTCCGCAGGCGGAGAACACCCTGCGGGTGCATTACCGGAATGAAGTGAATACTTACGAGGGACTGGGACTCTGGTTCTGGGGCGACGTGGAGACGGCGTCTGAAAAGACCGGCCCCTGGCCCGGCGGGCGCAGCGTATTCCCGGAAGGGAACATCACGCCGGATGGCGCTTTCCTGGACATCACCCTGGCGCCCCCTGCCGCGCAGGTCGGCGTATTGGTGATCGACGGGAGCGGGACCAAGTTCACGCCGGAGGACCTGATGATCGACATTCCCTCGACCCAAATGAAAGAAGTCTGGATCAACGACCAGCTGGAGATTTTCTTCGAGGATCCCCTGAAAATCCCGGAAAACCACGTCCGGGTGCGCTACCTGAGCCCCGGGGGCGAGTACGCCGATATGGGCGTCTGGTTCTGGGGCGACGTGGTGACGGCGTCGGAAAAGACCGGCCCCTGGCCCGCCGGCGCGACGCCGCTGACCCCGACGGAGGACGCGCTGGGCGCCTACGTGGACATCGAGCTGGCGCCTGGGGCGAAGGAAATCGGCTTCCTGTTCGTCAACCTCTCCTCCGGCGGGCAGACCGGTGACTACAAGTTTGACGTGACGGGCAAGGCCCGCGCCGTCTACATGCGCCAGGGGGACGATACCGTCAGCCTGAGCCCCTATGCGGCAGCCGCCGCGCCGGAACCTGAGGCGGTCGTTACGCCCTGGCAGGACATCGACGCGCAGTACGCCACCGACGCCCCGCTGGGCGCGGAACTGCTGGCGGACGGCCGAGCGGTGCTGAGGCTCTGGGCGCCCACGGCGGACGCCGTGGAAGCGGTGCTCTACGACAGGGCGGACCAGCACAAAGTGATCCACGAAGGCCTTCCGATGGCGAAAAACGCCGCCGGCGTCTGGGAAGTGACCCTGGACGGGGCGAACACCGGGCTTTCTGACCTGAACGGCGCCTTCTACCATTTCAGGGTCATCCGCGGGGAGGGCGAAAAGCTGGTGCTGGACCCCTACGCCAGGTCCATGGCGGCGTGGAACAGCGCGAACCCCCAGGGGGAAGCCGTGGGGAAGGCCGCCGTCATCGACCCTGCCAGGCTGGGGCCGGAACTCTCTTTCGCCGACATCCCCGGCTTCACCAGCCGAGAGGACGCCGTCATCTACGAAGCCCATGTGCGCGACTTCACCTCCGACCCCTCCATCCAGGGGGAGCTCGCCGCGCCGTTTGGCACCTTCGCCGCCTTCGGCGAGCGGCTGGACTACCTGAAAGACCTGGGCGTCACCCACATCCAGCTGCTGCCGGTATTGAACTACTACCATGTCAACGAGATGGACCGGGAACGCTCCCCGGAATACGCGTCGGAGAACCAGAACTACAACTGGGGCTATGACCCGCAGTCTTACTTCGCGCTGACCGGCATGTATTCAGCCGAACCGGAGGACCCGGAAGCCCGCGTGAAGGAGTTCAAGGAACTGGTCAGGCTCATTCACGAAAAGGGCATGGGCGTCATCCTTGACGTGGTGTACAACCACACCGCGAACATCGGGCTGCTGGAGGACATCCAGCCCAACTACTACTACTTCATGGACAAGGCCGGCAAGCCCAAAGGCAGCTTCGGCGGCGGCCAGGTGGGCTCCACCCACGCGATGGCCCGCCGGCTCATCACGGACTCGCTCCTGTACCTGACGGAGACCTACAAGGTGGACGGTTTCCGCTTTGACATGATGGGCAACCTGGACGGGGAGACAGTCCAACTGGCCTATGACAGGGTCAGCGCGGTCAACCCGGGCACCCTGTGGATCGGCGAAGGCTGGAAGACCTTCAACGGCGACCACGGCGCTGTCGGCGTGAAACCGGCCGACCAGAGCTGGATGGGGGAGACAGACGCGGTCGCCGTGTTCTCAGACGAGGTGCGCAACGAGCTGAAGTCCGGTTTCGGCATCGAGGGCCAGCCGCGCTTCCTCACCGGCGGCCGGCGGCCCCTGGCGCTGCTGTTTGACAACGTGACCGCCAGGCCCAGGAACGTCAGCGAGGACGACCCGGGCGACATCGTGCAGTACATCGCCGCGCACGACAACCTCACCCTGCACGACGTGATCAGCCTGTCCATCCGGAAGGACCCGAAAGATCACGAGGAAGAGATCCTGAGGCGCCAGCGCCTGGGCAACGCCCTGCTGCTCACCCATCAGGGCATCGTCTTCCTGCACAGCGGCCAGGAGTACGGCCGCACCAAGCAGTTCCGCCACCCGGATTACGCCGGCAAGGTGTCCGCCCCGCCGGCGAAATCCACCTACATGGCCGGGGAGGACGGGCAGCCGTTCGAATACCCCTACTTTATCCACGATTCCTACGATTCCTCCGACGCGGTCAACCGCTTCGACTGGGACAAGGCCTTGAACAGCCCCCCGCACAGGGCCACAGTGGACTACACCCGCGGGCTCATCAGCCTGCGCCGCTCAACGGACGCCTTCAGCTACGCATCCTCTGAGGAAATCGACGCGCTGGTCCGTCTCCTCCTCTCGCCGTCCGTCAAGGACGCGGACCTCTTGTTCTCCTTCAGCGCGAAATCCGCGGAGACGGGGGACGAGTACCTGGTCATCATCAACGCCGACAGCGGGGAGCGCACCCTGGACCTTGCTGAGCACGCCTATTCCTTTGATCGAATCGATGTGCTGGCGGACGCCGGCCAGGCGGGCACGGAAGCCATCATGGAGCCCGAAGGCGTGGCGCTGACGGCGGACGCAGGGGGTTCGCTGCTTTCTGCCGTGACGCTCGAACCGCTCACCGCGGCCATCCTGAGGGTCAGGGCGGAATAGGACGGGATCGACTCTTCAAGAAAGCGCAAGGCACCGGGGGCTCCCCCGGTGCCTTATTCAGTTTTTTGGAAGATGAAGCGGCTTAAGGAACCTGTTTTGTCAGCATCGTGGCCCCGGCCTTGGCCGCGCGCAGCAGATCCTCCGGCTTCAGCCGGACCTGCACCCCGATCTGCCCGCCGGAGATGATGACATAGGGCAGATTTAGGGCGCTTGCGTCGACCGCCGTGCGGAAGGGTTTCTTCATGCCCAGCGGTGAACATCCGCCGCGCACGTAGCCCGTGACCTCTTTCAGTTCGCTGACCGCGTGCATGTGCAGGCTTTTTACGCCAAAATGCGCGGCGGCCAGTTTCAGGTCCAGTTCCGCGGGCCCGGGGATGACGCAGACGTAATGCTGCGTGTCGCTGCCCCGCAGCACCAGGGTCTTGAAGATGCGCTCCGGCGGCTCGCCCAGGAGGCCGGCGACTGTCCCGGCGTCCACCGCCTCGCCGTTTGACGGGTAGCTCAGCGCCTCATATGGGATGCCCGCCCTGTCCAGCAGGCGCATCGCGTTGGTTTTTTCAATCCTGCCCATGCCTTTTCTCCCTGTCCCGGCCGGCCGCGCCCGCGCCGGCCCATGCGGTCAAGGCGATTATACACCACTTTCCTTTGACTGGGGGCCGCCCTGTGCTATGATGGGCGAGGTTTTCAGCGGAAATGGGAAAGGGCAGGGCATGAACAAACAGATCAAGCAAAACATCCTCTTCAGCACGCTCATCGGCTTGATGGGCATGGTGGTCAACGTTTTCCACACGGTGGCGGACAGGATGGCCCTGTCCCTGGGCCGGCAGGCTGCGGCGGCGGGCCTGTTCATTTCGGTCTATGCCCTGGGCTCCCTTGCCAGCGTGATGCTCACCTCGGGCCTGGCGGACCGGATCGGCAAGCGCCGGGTCATCGCGGGCGGGCTGTGCGTGATGGCGACGGGGTTTGCGGTCATTTCCGCCGCAGGTACTTTTATTCCTCTTCTCATCGGCCTGTTCCTCTTCGGTTTTGGCTTCGCCCCTTCCGAAGGCATGAGCAGCGCGGTGCTCGGGGATGAAAACCCGCTTGACGCCGCGCGCTGGATGAATGTTTCGCAGGCAGGCTTCGGCGTCGGCGCCATCATCGGCCCCCTGCTGGCGGTCGCCTGGCTCTCATCCGGGCGCTCCTATCACGGGCTGTTCATCATACTCGGGGCCCTGTCCCTGGCCTTTTTCGCCTGGGTGGTGCTGTCCGGCAAAGGGCGGATGGCCCCGGGGAAGAGCGCCGCGAAGCACTCGCTGAACATGTTCCAGCTCCTGAAGGAAAAGCAGCTCGTCCTGCTTGCCCTGATGATGTTTTTCTACCTGGGCTATGAATCGGTGGCGCCGGCCTACATCAAGCAGCTGTTCCTCGCCTCCGGGGAGAGCGAGTCGCTCGCGGCTGGGATGATCAGCCTGTTCTGGGGGATCATGATCGTCGGCCGCCTGCTGGGCGCGCTGTTCTCCGGCAAGGAGATCCGGAGCATCCAGGGATACACGGCTTTCGCCCTGCTGGGCATCCTGCTGCTGGTTTTCGCGAAGGGCACCTCCCTGCGCGTCCTGGGGGTCGCCCTGCTGGGCTTTGGCTGCGGGCCTGTCTGGCCGATGCTGGTCACGCTGACCGCGCGGATGTTTCCGCAGCGCAGCGGCGCGGCCATCGGGATGATGATGCTCAGCTCCATGGCCGGCATCACCGTTTTTCCCTTCCTCATCGGGACGCTGCCGGGGAACCTGACCGCCACCTTCTATTTCTGCGCTTTGCTGACAGTCCTGGTGCTGGCCGTGTCCACCCGCGCACATGAGGGCCAAAAAGCCAGGGGACAGCTCTCCGGCCCGAAATAAACGACGGACGCCGGTTGGCGTCCGATTTTTACCTGACAAAGCGCTCGTATCGCGCCTCACTTATCAGGCCGCTGCTTCCGCCTTTGCATCCTGTCCAGGGAAGCGGCCCCGATGACGCCGGCGTCGTTGCCCAGCTGCGCCAGACAGAGCTCCGGCGCGGGGATGGCGCCAAAGGAGAGGATGAAGCGGGGGAGCAGGGCTTTCAGCCGCTCCAGCAGCGCGCGGCCAGCGTGGCTGAGCCCCCCGCCGATGACGACACGCTCAGGGCGGAACACGTTCACCTGCCCGCCGATGCCCTGCGCGAGGAGTTCGCAGTACTCCTGAACCACCTTTTCCGCCGCCCCGTCCCCGGCTTGCACGCAGTCAAACGCCGTCCGCCCGTCCACCTGGCCGGCGTGCTCCTCCGCATAGGAGTGCATCAGGCTGCCGGGCGTTTTATCCATCGCTTCCCTGGTCAGGGCGACGAGGCCGGTCGCGGAGACATAGGCCTCCAGGCATCCCTTCACTCCGCAGGTGCAGGCACGCCCGCCCGCCACCAGGGGGATGTGCCCCAGTTCCATTCCCATGCCGTTCGCGCCCCGGTAGAGGCGGCCGTCCATCAGCATGGCGCCCCCGACGCCCGTTCCCAGGGTAAACATCAGCACGTCCTTCGCCCCCGCGGCGGCTCCCGCCAAGGCCTCGCCCGCCAGGGCGCAGTCGGCGTCGTTGGCGAACAGCACGGGGATGCCCAGGCGTTCCCGCATCGCTTCCCGCAGCGGCGCATCCTTCCAGCCGGCGTTGTTGGCAAAGATGATGCGACCGGTCTCCTGGTCCAGGGTGCTGGGGACGCCGAGCCCCGCGAAGGGCAGCGCGGACAGGCTCTGCCCGGCCCCCTTCAGCAGTCTCCCGGCGGCCTCCGCGATGGCGCCGACGGCTTCGGAGAAATCCAGCGGCGTCCTGACGCTGGCGCGCGCCGCCAAATGATGATTCCGGTCGACCAGGCCGAGTTTGACCGTGGTCCCGCCGATGTCGATGCCCAGCCTGAACGGCCGGGGCCCGCTTTCATGCTGCAAAACTGTCTTCTCCTCCTGTTTGTCCGCGCCATTGTAAACCATCCAAATCAGTCACGGCAAGGCTTTTTGCCGCACCACTTGCCCTACAGGTTTCCCCGGACAGCGGTCCGCAGGCGAATCCGTGACAGAGTTACGCTTCCGTGTTTCCGCCTGCCGCATCAAAAAAATGGGGACTGGCATGAAGCCAATCCCTGCTGCCATTTCCTGGCGTTCCCGGCGCGATTCGAACGCGCGGCCTTTCGCTTAGGAGGCGAACGCTCTATCCTGCTGAGCTACGGGAACAGGGCCGCGAAAAACGCGGCAGGCGCATTGTAGCATATGAACCGGGCACTGGCAAGGCGGGCAGAACCGCCCGGGAACCAGGGGACGGCACAAGGGCAGGTTTCTCCCTGATTATCCCGCCGGCTGCAGCGCTTCCTCAGGGATCATCGTGTCGATCAGGCTTTCCAGTTCTTTAGTTGAGACTGGTTCCAGCCACTTTTCCCAGCTGGCCTGGGGCAGGGCCCGCACGCTGGGGAAACTTTCCCGGATGACCGCGCCCAGGCACTGCGCCTTGAAATGGAGATTCGGGTAGGTGAAGACCGCGTGGGAGCCGTCCTCCGCGGTGAACAGGTACTCAAACAGCCTGGCGCGGTCCTCCAGCGGGTAGGTGCGGCTGTAGGCGTCCACGAACCACACCTCCCCGGGCTGTTCCGCCGCGTCCGCGCTCTCGGCGGTAAAACCGGTGTCAAAGAACTCCGTCATGTCCGCGTTATGGTAGGAATAGACAAAGCCAAAGCCGGCCGCGTCCTCTGGGCCAAGCCATCCCCATCTGCCGATCAGGCCCGTGCCCTTTTCATAGTATTCCTCCCATATCCTGTCTTCCATCACATGCATGAACTCATGCGCGAGGTTGCGGGTGAAGGAGCTGTCATAGGCGTTGAGCGCGATGTAGCGCTCCTCCCCGAAACTGGAGGAGAGCCCGGAGGCTGAGGAGATGCCCTGCGCGCCCTTGGGGACGATGCCGCCGCAGAGGTAAACGGCGAAACGGGTGTAGGGCCGGATGAGCGCCTCCTTGACCATGCCGGCCGGAAGGCTGCCCAGAAAGGCGTCCAGCTCGTCCAGCGCGGCGGACAGGCGCAGTTCGTCCTCCAGCACACGTCCCTGATAAGTGTCGTTTTCAAAGGCCGCCCCGGCCCCCCGGATATATATGCTGATGCCGTGCCGGCCTGCGATTTCCGCGGCCTTCGCGTCATGTTCCCGGCGCACGCTAGCCAGGGTCGTGCCCTCGATCCCGGCCTGCGCGTCCAGCCTGCCGACGGAATAATCCCACAGGCAGAGCGTGTACTCCCCGCGCTCGTAGTCGTTCAGACACAGCAGGAGGTAACTGTCCCCGCACAGCAGGGCGAGGTCAAAGTACTGGGAATCACGAAGGCCTTTGACGTCCAGTTCGTTCACCAGCAGGCCCTTGTCCAGGTCATACAGCCGCAGGGGCTCCTTTTCGCTCCAGCTGCCGCTGAAAACCAGGCTGTCCCTGTCGTCCAGGACGTATTCATGCTCGCGCCAGGACCGGACGCGTCTGAGGCTGCCGTCGTGGGGCAGGGTGCCAAAGAGGGCGCCGCCCCCGCGCAGCTGATAGATGGTGCCGCTGCCTGTCCAGGTGAAGGAAGCGGGGAAGGGGCTCAGGCGCATCCGCCCGTCCCCCCCGATGACACCCGTTGCTCCCAGCCCGCCTGGGCCCGTGAGGGCGCAGAGGAGCTCCCCGTTCCGCACGCCGGCAAAGCCGCTGAACATCCAGCCTTCCGGCAAACCCAGGGGGATGACCGTTTCTTCGCCGCCGGGCAGCGCAAAGCGCGCGATCCCGCGTTCATGGCCGCAGTAGAAATACCGCCCGCCCGGATCGGCCCAGGCGGCGTAATAATGTTCCGCGCCCGGGGGTGTGAAGCGCAGCGTTTCCCGCAGTTCCAGGTTATAATGAGTAAGTGTCAGGGTGCTTAGGTCCAGCAGGAATACGCCGCCGTCCTCCAGGAAGCCGATCTCCCGGCCAAAGCCCGACAAATCCTCGCTGAACGCCCGCCGTGCCAGTGTCCGCCCATCCCGAAGGCTGAACAGCCCCAGGTTCATCGCGCCGCCGCCCGGCTGGTCCAGGCGCAGGAAAGCGACCATCCCGTCCCGTTCGGCCAGGGAGATGTATTCGCCGCTTCCGCCGCCCGTGTCAAGCTGAAGCAGCGGGCCGCCATATGCGGTTTCGTACTGCGCGGCAAAATGCCCGGCGTCATTGGCGCCGGCAGAAAAAGGGATCAACGCCAGCAGGAAGAAGAGGATGAGTCCGCGTTTCATGAGTTACCCCGTGTCGATTAAAAAGGCGGATAAAATTGTAATCAGGGCAGCAGGCGAGGAATAGACTCTTTGGATTCCGGGTCAAGGGACGAAGTCCCTTGCCTGGGGGGGACGGAGCCTGCCGCCGCCAGTGGCGGATGCAGGCAGGCGGAGGAGTCAAGCGAAGCGAGCGGGACGAGTGGTCTCAGGCCATGAAGTTCCACGACACTGAGCTTGCGGAACGGGGGATGGAGTCCCCCAGGGCTCCCCTTGTTATTGGGTTATCGGATCAGCCCAGCAGCCGCCCGACCGCTTCCCAGATGCCTTCCAGTTCCTCAAAGCTGGCGTAGCGCAGCACGATGCGCCCCTTGTTCATGGAGCCGGTGATTTGCGCGCGCACGCCCATGGCCTCCTGCAGGCGTTCCTGGAAGTCCAGCATCTCCGGCGGCAGGGCTTTGGCCTCCGCCTTCCCTTTGGGCGCGGGTTTCCTGGCCAGTTCCTCCAGCGCACGCACGCTCAGCCCTTCGGCGAGCACCCTGCCGGCCAGCTGCCGCTGCCGATCCGTATCGGTGATGCCGGCCAGAACCCGGGCGTGGCCCTCGCTCAGCGCGCCGGAGCGGACCATCTCCTGCACAGCGGGGTCCAGTTTAAGCAGCCTGAGCAGGTTGGCGACGGCCGGACGGGATTTGCCCAGCAAACCGGCGGCCTCCTCCTGGGTCATGCTGCCCTCGTCCATCAATAGGCGGACCGCCTTCGCCGCCTCCATGGCGTTGAGGTCTTCCCGCTGCAGGTTTTCCGTCAGCGCGGCGAGCCTGCGCCGGTGCTCCGGCAGGTCGCGCACCAGGACAGGCACCGTGCCGAGCCCCGCCTTCATGGCGGCGCGGAAGCGCCGCTCGCCCGCGATGATGCGGTAGCGGTCCCCGACGGGCGCGGCGAGGATGGGCTGCAGCAGGCCGACCTGCCGGATGGATTCCGCCAGCTCGAGGATCCCCTCGCCGTCAAAGGCTTTCCGCGGCTGTTCCGGGTTGGGGTCCAGCCTTTCCAGGGGCACCTGGACGACCTCGCCCTCATGGCTGTCCCCGGGGAACAGCGCGTCCAGGCCGCGGCCCAGCGCTGATTTCTTCATCATTTCCTCCGCTCAGGGTCTCTTTTTCCGGCAATCTCCCGGGCCAGGCTCCGGTAGGCTTCCGCCCCCGCGCTGCGCGGGTCGTACAGCCCGATGGGCAGGCCGTGGCTGGGCGCTTCGCCCAGGCGCACGCTGCGCGGGATCACGGAGAGGAAGACCTTGCCCTTGAAGTGTTTCTTGACCTCGTCCGCCACCTGCAGGCTCAGGTTGGTGCGCCCGTCAAACATGGTCAGGACCACGCCCTCCAGCTGCAGGGCGGGGTTGAGCGTCTTCTGCACCCGGGCGACGGTGTTCATCAGGGCGGTCACGCCCTCCAGCGCGTAATACTCGCACTGGATGGGCACCAGCACGCTGTCCGCGGCGGTCAGCGCGTTGATCGTCAGCAGGCTCAGGGAGGGCGGACAGTCGATCAGGATATAGTCGTAGCCGCCCCTGACCCCCTGGACCGCATCGCGCAGCTGCTTTTCCCGCTGCGGGACACCCACCAGCTCGACCTCGGCGGCGGCCAGGCGGATGTCGCTGGGCACGCAGAACAGGAAGGGGACCCCCGTTTTCTGCACGGCGTCCTGCATGGGGAGGCGGTTGATCAGCACTTCGTAGCTGGTCCTGTCCCCCGCCCGGATGCCGATGCCGCTGGTGGCGTTGCCCTGCGGGTCCATGTCGTCCAGCAGCACCCGGAAGCCCTCCGCGGCCAGATAAGCCGCCAGGCTGACGGCGGTGGTGGTTTTGCCCACACCGCCCTTCTGGTTGGCGACCGCGATGATTTTTCCCAAATTACTCTCCTTGAGGCTGCGCGTCGATCCAGTGCCTGAAGCGCCAGGGCTCGTGGCAGCTGGTGATGACGCGGCGGATGGTCTCGGTTTCCTCAGGCGGCTGAAGTTCCCTGAACAGGAGGTACAGCGCGCGCAGGGCGGACAGGCTGCCTGAACGCATCGAATACTCGCGGATGGCAGCCTGGTGGAACGCGTCCCGGGGCAGCGTTTCGAACAGGAGGTACAGCAGCTCGTCCGCCATCAGGGAAAAATCGCCGACTCGCAGGCGGACCAGCTTTCCATTGTCCATCTCCAGCGCCATGCGGCCCTTGGTATCCTCCCGCACCGCCATGAACAGCAGGTTGTCGACCGCCTGGGCCAGGCGCGCCAGGGTGTCTTTCCGGGGCTGAAAGGAGGCCAGCATCCAGGACGCCCTGGCGCAGAGGTCCCCGCCTCGGGCCAGGAAGGCGGACCCCAGCCAGGGCCGCAGCGCCTCTTCCACCCAATCCGGGGAGATCATCCTTCGCCCTCCCTGATCGTCATTCTCCTTGCGCAGTCAGGATAGCACAGGCCCGCGCCAGCGTCAAAAACCGCGGAGGCCTTTTGCGCTGTGGTTTACAGGTATTTCCTGAAGTGGTCCAGGATCAGCCCGTGCAGTTCCCCGCTCCAGAAGGTGCCCTCGTGTTCCGCGCCCCGCACCCGGATGAGCAGGCTGATTGCCCCTGCTTCCTTTAGGCGCCTATGCATCAGTTCTGACTGGCTGTAGGGGACCAGCGGGTCCGCGTCGCCGTGCGAGAGGAGGAAGGGCGGATAGGCCGCTCCGTCTTTCACGTGGTGGAAGGGGCTCATCTCGCGCAGCACGGAGACGGCGTCCCGCCCGCCGATGAGGGAAAGCATGTGCTCCATATGCTCGCCGTTCCCGGGCGCGCTGTCCCTGCCCATCGCGAGCAGGTCGGCGGGCCCGAAGCAGTCCGCGACCGCTTGCACGGCGTCTGATTCTTCCGGATAGTCCTCCGTGCGGTAGCGGGGGTCGTCCCCGGTCAGGCCGACCAGCAGCGCGGTGTTCCCGCCGGAGGAGGTGCCGAAAAAGCCGACGCGATCGGGGTCCAGCCCGAAAGCGTCCGCCTGGCTCCTCAGGAAGCGGATGGCGGCCTTGGCGTCTTTCAGGTAGGCGGGGAAGGGATTGCCTTCCAGGCAGTTCCGGTGGCTGATGGTGGCCACGGCAAAGCCCTGCTGGGCGTAGCGGCACAGCTGGGGCAGCTGGTAGCCCCGGTTGGGGCTGGTCCAGGCGCTGCCCTGGAGGAAGACGATCAGTGGGTTTTTGGGATTCACCCCGCCGGCCTGGTCCCAGTTGGGGAGGACCAGGGTGACCGGGTGCTGCCGCCCTTCGCAGGTGTAGGGGACATCCGGGACGAGGGAGGCCATGTTTTTGAATGCAGGGTTGTTTTGAAGCGTGATGTCGGGGTTCACTTGCTGTTCCGCCTTCCAGATATTGTTTGGCGCATTATACCATGCCGGGGCCCTCTTGTGGTAAAATCTGCCGTGGACGGGGGAGGTGGACTGGATGAAGGGAAGAAACCATAACACGCTGTTCTTTGGCCTGGGGACCATCGGCCGGGACATGTTCTACACCACGATCGCGACCTACCTGATCGTGTTCCTCACCGAAGTGCTGGACCTGCCGGACGGTACGATGTGGTGGATGACCCTGGTTTTCACCGTCCTTCGCGTGCTGGACGCGCTCAACGACCCCGTCATGGGCATCGTGGTGGACAACGCCGGCGGACGCTTTGGCAAGTTCAAGCCGATGATCCTGCTGGGGGCGGTTCTGGGCGCCTGCTTCATGGTGCTCCTGTTCGTGGACTTCGGCCTGCCCAGGACGCCGTACCTGATCCTGTTCGCCATCCTCTACCTGGGGTGGGACCTGTTCTTTGGCGCCAACGACATCGCTTACTGGTCCATGCTGCCGGCCCTCTCGGTCCACCCGCGGGAGCGGGAGAAGATCGGCGCTTTCGCCCGCATCTGCGCCAATATCGGGATGTACGCCGTGGTGATCGCCATCCTGCCGGTCACCTCCGCCCTGGGCCGCGCCCTGGGCAGTGAAAAGCAGGCGTGGTTCTTCTTTGCCCTGGGAGCCGCGGTCCTGATGATCCTCTTCCAGCTGTTCACCCTCATCGGCGTGAAGGAACAGCGCGAGGTGTTCCGCAAAGAGGAGAAATCGGGCCTGAGGGACCTGGCCCGGCTGCTGCGCGGCAACGACCAGCTGCGCTGGACCATCCTGTCCATGGGTCTTTTCATGGTCGGCTATTCCATCACCACCGGCTTTGGCGTGTACTTTTTCAAGTACGCCTTCGGCAACGAGGGGATGTACCCCCTGTTCGCGCTCATCCTGGGCGCGGCGCAGCTCAGCGCCCTGGGCGTCTTTCCGCTGTTCAGCAAACGCTTTGACCGCAGGCGGATGTACCTGGGCGCGACGGTGCTGGTGGTGCTGGGCTACCTGATCTTTTACTTCTCGCCCATGGATATGCTGCCGCTGGGCATCGGCGGTTTCCTGATTTTCGTCGGCCAGGCCTTCATTCAGCTCCTGATGCTGATGTTCCTGGCGGACTGCGTGGAATACGGCCAGTGGAAGCTGCACAAGCGCCAGGAGAGCCTGACCTTCTCCTTCCAGCCCCTCATCAACAAGATCGGCGGGGCCGCGGCTTCCGGCATCGTCAGCGCGACCCTCATCCTCTCGGGCATCAACAGCGCGAAATCCGCCCTGGACGTCACGCCGGAGGGCATCGCGATGATGAAGGGGAGCATGCTCATCCTGCCCCTGGTCTGCATCCTGGCGGGCTACTTCGTCTACCACCGTTTCTTCCGGATCGACGCGCGGCTGCACAGCCAGATTTTGAACGAACTCATGGTACGCGGCGACCTGAAGGCAGAGGTGGAATAGAGGCCGGCGCTCCAGCCATCCTGTCCGGCCATGTCCGTTCCGGGCGGCAAGGCCGGCAAAATTCGCGCTTGCGTCCCCGCGTTTCTCTTGATATAATGCATGGGCTGTCCGGGTGGACAGTATGCGCCCTTAGCTCAGCTGGATAGAGTGTTTGACTACGAATCAAAAGGTCACAGG
>CAZJCB010000021.1:19000-20798 GCA_964544245.1 uncultured Christensenella sp. | reverse complement strand
GCGGGGTGCACAGGGTGCTGAAGGAAGGCGGCTGGGACGGCGTGCTGTGCGTGGAGCTGGACAGCCGGCCGGTGTGCAACTACAAGTCCGCGATGATCTCCCGCCAGTACCTTCATAATGCATTAGGATTGTAAGCCTGACTGAAAACAGAGCCTTGAGGAGCGGTCTTCAGGGCTTTTTTATTGCGTTCACCGTGTCGCGCTTGATGAGGGTGGGTTTGAAGCAGACGTTCTTCTCCTTCATGTCCTCCCCGGCGACGCGCTGGGCCAGCATCTTGACCGCGGCGATGCCTAGCTCATAGGCGGGCTGGCGCACGGTGGTGAGCCTGGGTTCCATGGTGGTGGACAGGTAGACGTCGTCAAAGCCAACCAGCGAGATGTCCTCGGGCACGCGGTGGCCGTACTCGCGCAGCGCCCGGAAGGCGCCCAGCGCGATGAGGTCGTTCCCGCAGGCGATGGCGGTGATGTCTTTGCTGCGCTGCAGCAGGGTGGCGGCCTTGGCATAGCCTGTTTCCATGTTGAACAGGCCGTTTTCGACCAGGAAAGGATCGTAGGGGAGCCCGGCTTCCTTCAGGGCCTTTTTATAGCCGCTCAGGCGGTAATCCCGCGGGTGGCCCTTTTCCGGAAAGCCGCTGATATAGCCGATGGTGCGGTGGCGCTGCTCGATCAGGTGGGTCACCGCCTCAAAGGAACCGGTATAGTCGTCCACATACACGCAGTACTCCATCCCCGGCTCGTAATACTCCACCAGCACATAGGGCAGGCCGTAATGGTCCAGCATCATGACGTGGTCCCTGACGTTCTTGAAGATGCCGACCAGCACAACGCCGGCGACGCTGTACTCGATCATGGTCTTGATGGCGGCCAGCTCGCTGTGCTGCTGCCGGTCGGTGTTGGCGATGAGGGTGGTCTGCTTGTGGCGCTGGGCCTCGTCCGCCATGCCCCGGCACATGTCCGCGTAGTAGGGGTTGGCCATGTCCGGGATGACCAGGCCCAGGAGGCTGGATTTGCGGCTGACCAGGCTGCGCGCCATGAGGTTGGGCCGGTAGCGCAGCTCGCTGGCGGCGTTCAGGACGCGCTTCTTGGTCTCCTCGGACACCTTGCTGTAGTCCCCGTTGAGCACCTTGGATACGGTGGCAATGGAGACGCTGGACGCCTTGCTGATGTCCTTGATGGTCGCGGCCACGGGAACCCTCCTTCTGCGCCGGTTTCCGCTGGATTGAATGAAAAACCGGCCTCACGGCGCCTGTGCGCCGGATGCTCTAGTTCAAGGTATACAGGGGATGGGGCAGGATGTCCAGCCTTCTGAGCCCCGAGGGCTTGCGCTTCGCCTCCAGGAGGTTGGCGATGGTGTTCACCGCGCGCACTTTCAGGGTGAAACTGTCCCCGGTGACAAATTCAGTGATGTCCAGTTCATAGGGCTCCCACATCCGGCAGCCGGCGGGCGTGTCGTTGATGAAGACCTCGAACAGGTCGTCGCCCACGTCGGCGCGCAGCAGGAGCCGTTGGCCCAGGAAACCTTCTGGCAGCCGCACGTCCTGGATATAGTCCGCCATCGCGGCCAGGTAGGGATAGCCCTGCAGGCACCAGTCGCCGTAATGGAGGGCGCCGGAAGGCCCGGCGATGTATTCGCCCTGCCCGTCCTCCCGGACGGTAAAGCTGCCGATCAGCTTGATCATGTCCAGCAGGCCGCCGGTGTCCTTGTCCAGGCGCATCCTGACGGCGATGCGGTTGAGACCTTTGGCAAGCGGTTTCAGGGGCACGGTGAGGATCTCGGCGTCCAGGTAGCTGCGCCTGGG
>CAZJCB010000021.1:3972-18900 GCA_964544245.1 uncultured Christensenella sp. | reverse complement strand
TTCCATTCCTTAAGGACCAGCGCGTTGGGGTTTGAAAACTCCACGCGCCACCTGTCCGGGACAATGAAAGCCGGCAGGTTGGCCTTCCCGGGCGCGCTGAGCCTGCGGCCGTTCACCACGGCAAACGCTTCGCCTTCCACGCGGCCGCAGCCCTCGGCGCGGCCGTCTGACACGGCCGTCAGGGTCAGGTTGCTCCCGCTGGCGGACGCCTCCGGCTTCTCCGTCAAATGCAGCATGAGGGAGCCGACGCGGGGCAAATGGAACTTCGCCAGCGTGCAGCCGCCCTGGTGTTCCAGCAGCAAAACCTGGGCAATCGCGCCGCTCTCCAGGTCCCAGACCTCGATCCCGTGCCCGCCGTTGAAGCGGACATTGAGGTCGATTCCCTCATGCGTCGGGTTGCACAGGAAAAAGAAATCCTCCCCGTCCTTGACCCGGTGCAGCACGAACACCTCGTCGCTGTCGATACGGACGCCGCTGTCTGCCATGGAGCGGAGGATGCCCTCAAATTCCCCAAGCCGCTCTTCCGCGCAGAAGCCCTCGCCCAGTGCCAGCACTACGCGGCCCCTGCCGGTCCGGGTTTCGACCGTTTCGATGGCCGCCCGGCGGTTTAGGAAGTTTTCCAGCGTCGCCTCCGGGTCCTGCCCGAAGAGGGCCCGCACGCGCCCTAAGAAGTCCGGCGCGTCTCCCTCGACGGCCTTGAGGGGCAGCAGGCCGTCCGCCAGGACCTGCCCGCCGGCCTTCACGAACCGCTCCAGCCGGTCCAGCGTCTTGCCCTTGATGTGGGTCACCGCCGGCAGGATGAGGCACTCATAGCGCTCGCCCCGGATGGTGATCGCGCCGTCCTCCGTCAGTTCGCACCCGTCCATCACGTCCTCGTCCAGGATGTCGTAGTCCAGGTGCAGCCGCAGCAGCCGGTCCGCCATCCAGTTGAACTCCCGGCTGATCAGCGCGCTCTGCGGGTTTTCCCCCTGCGGGGTGTAGTTGGCCCAGATGCTGTTGATGGGGTAAAGCACGGCGATTTTTGCGACGTGCCGGCCCCCGGAGAGCAGGTAACCCATCCGGGAGACGTAGTCGTTGAAGCGCCTGTACTGCGGCCACCAGGTGTGCTGGTAGAACATGCTGGGCGGCCAGTCCCGCTTGCGCTCGCCCTCGATGGAGTAGTGGAAGCCGTGGGGGTTGAAGAGGTTGACGCCCAGGACGTATTCCCAGTCGGCGATCCATTTCATCCGCTCCATCGTGCAGTCCCAGTAGGCGCCGCCCATGCTCTCGCACAGCAGGCGGACAGAGCCGAAATGGTGCGCGGCCGAGGAGGCGATCTTCAGCGCCACGTGCTCGTCGGGCATGGCGCGGCTGCCGACGCGGGGGTAGAGGTGGTCCGAACCCGTCATGTGCAGGTGGCGCAGGTGGGTGAACAGGTTGCCGCCCGTGCGCGCGTGCAGGCGCAGCCATTCCTCAAACAGGAGGTGGCCGGTGAACACGCAGCCGTTCCTGTCGCACCAGTCCCGGATCTTCCTGAAGTAGGTCTTCTCGTACTGCTTTGTCAGCGCGCTCCAGAAATCGTAGCGCACCTGCTCCGTGTCCCCGCCGAAGTCGTAGAAAAGCTTGGGCAGGTTGTGCAGCAGGCCGTAGCCGTTATGTTTGCGGAAAATTTCCAGCATCTGCCGGGACCAGGGGATGACGTAGTTGTCCCGGGCGACCTCAAAATAGTGCATCGCAGGCTCGTCGGTGTAAAAGCCGACGACGCTGTCTGACAGCTTGCCGCCCATACGCTCCCTGTAGCGCTCGTGGGTAAGCTGGATGAACCTGTCCGTCGCCTCGTCGTTCAGGACGTCCGCGTACCAGCTGGCGCGCCGCTGGATAAAGTACATCAGCTTCCACGGCCCTTCCGGCGCCTGCCAGGTGACCACCTTGTCAAAGGCCAGGCTGGGCATCAGGTCGACGTACCGGAAGTTCTTCCTCAGGATGTCCGCTTCCAGGAAGGCGCAGGCGTAGACCGGCTCCGACTGCTCCAGGTCGTTGTAGCGGCTGTCCGTGCCCTCCATGAAGGTGAAGTATTGCCCGGGGATATTGGCCTCCACCAGTTCCAGATAGCGCTGGGTCAGGTTGGGGTCTCCCCGCATCACTTCCCCGCCCGCGGTGCCGCTGGGCCAGTTGTACTCGTCGTACACCCAGATCTGCAGCCCCAGCCCCTTCGCGGTCTCCACCGCGAAGCGTAGCCGGTCAAACCAGTCTTCTGTCAGGTAGCCAGTGTGCTCCAGGGTGCCGAAGCGCGAATGGAAATAGATGCCGGGGATGCCCTTGTCCCTGTATTCCTTCAGCTGGAAGGCCATCTCGTCATAGTCCATGCCGCCGTTGACGAACCAGAAGGGCATGATGCCAAATTCCGGGATGGTCCTGTAAAAATCCTCCCGGCTTAGGCTGGCGCCCTTGAGGATGATGTTGTCCTTCATCCATGCCCCTCCGCGCCCGCGACCTCGATGCCCAGGTAGACCGGCACTTCGTCCAGCCGGATGAGGAGGTCTTCTCCCTCCTCATGGACGAAGAAGGCTGCCGTTTCCCCCTCCAGGGTGTGCACGCTGACACGGCCTTTCGCCTTCACGCGGACCTCCACGTCCCGGGCGGGGCGGATACGGTCCGCCCCCCCATCGTAATCGTAGTTCATCAGGTGGACGTAGGTGCCGCGCGCGTCGGTGAAGCGGTGTACGCCCAAGCGCGGGTCGCTGACCCGGACGCTCCGGTGAGCCTCGTAAGCCGGCAGGAAGCCCGCGGCGAAGTTCGCCATCGCCTCCTCAAAGCCGTCGGCGTCCCCGGTCTGGACCAGGCTGCCCGCCGCCCGGAGCTTTTCGGCCAAATCTGTTCCCTCCGCCAGGCGCCCATGGGCCAGGACCTTCCCGCCGGAGGCGGCATACCGCAGCAGGGCGTCCCGCTGCCCGTCCGTCAGCCGGTCGCAGTCCGGCAGGATCACCAGGGGGTATTCCTGGATGTCCGAAAGCGCGAAATCGTCCTCCCGCAGGTCCCCGTCGGGCATCACGCGCACGTCGTACACCGCCTGGCGGTCGCTCATCGTCTTGATCACTTCCCAGAAAGGGGTGCGCCGCTTCCCGCCCTCCCAACCGGAAAAGGTGATGTCCGCCAGGCCGGTGAACTGCTGCATGGCGTTGGCCCCGCCGCTGCCGTGGGAAGACTCCCGCCAGTAATAGCTCAGGTAACTGTACAGCACGCAGGCATCGCCCCGGCTGCCCCGGGGGAACAGGCGCTCGTTGCGCTTCAGGTAGCCCTGCACCCCGGCGCTCAGTTCCATCGGCGGCCAGAAGGCGTCCCGGATGGTGTTGCCCATCCAGCCGCCGTAGGGAACGGACATGTTGCAGCCGTACATCGACGCTTCCATCAGGAAAATGCGGTACAGGTCATGCCCGCGGCCGCTGTCCAGCAGGCGGACCAGGTCGGGCACGATGCCGCCGTAGGGGTTCTCCGCCACCGCCACGTCCCGTCCGCCGGCGAAACCCTCGCAATAGCGGTAGAAGTAGGGCTGGCGGAACTGGGTGTGCTCCATTTCCGTGATGATGACGTCCACTTTGGGCACGATGGGGAAATACACCGGCATGAGGTTGAAGAAATTGCCGGACACCAGGACCTCGCGGCCGTGGGTTTCGCGGGCGTAAGCCTTCGCGTAGTCCACCAGTTCGCTGAAATAGCGCTTGACCGCGCGCACCTGGAACTCCCAGTAATCCCGGAAGAAAGGCGCGCCCTTGGGGTATTCCGACCCGGTTTCCAGCAGGTAGTCCCTGTAGTTGAACCGGGCGACGTCGATGCCGTCCCATTCGGGGCCCAGCAGGCCTTTCTCCCGGCGCTGGACCAGGAAGGCGGTGAAACCCTTCATGCAGTCCCTGCAGAAACAGCCGCCTGAGCCGATGGAGGTCATGGGCAGTTCCGCCTCGTCCAGCTGGATGCCCGGGGTGCCCGCGTCGATCATCAGCTTGATGATCTGTTTCAGGTAGCCCCGCCAGACCGGGTTGTTGCGGCAGGTCTGGTAGCACTGCTGCATATGGTTTTTCACTTCCACCCACTGGGCGTGCACCGCGCTGCCGTCCAGCCGCCTGGCGGCGCACTCTTCCCAGAGGTCCTTGACCTGCTCCCCGTCGGAATTGACGATGCCCTCAGGATAGTAGTCTTTCAGCGATGTCGGGAAGGCATCGGGGTACCTGTCTCCGGAGAACTCCCGCAGTCCGTACCAGGCCTGCTGTTCGCCGCCCTCGGCCAGCTTGTTGATGGCCTTGATCTTACCGGTCTCGGGGTCGATGACCGCGGGGAACTCCCAGCCCTGCACCTCAAACACGATGGAGAACAGCTTGATGCCCCGCTTGCTGCACTCCCTGATGAAGTCCCCGTCGTTCATGTAGCCGAACATGCCCTGGCGCACGTCCACGGGGCCGAAGGCCTCGTGGTGCAGGAAGGGGAGGGAGATGCTGCCGCCGCCCAATCCGGCCCAGACCAGCATGGTCGCGTTGAGCTTCTCCAGGTCGTCCAGCATGTGCAGGCTGCGCATCGGCAGGCTGGGGTGCTGGCAGAAATTTCCCTTGTGCCATCCGTCAAAATATACGCTTCGTTCCATGCTGGTGCTCCTCTTCCCGTATTGGCAGAATAAACGTTTATCCTTTCCCGCAGTATACCTTGGAAAGTGGCCCGGTGTCAAGCGGGACAAACGGAAAATCCCGTCCCCCGCCCTGCGGCCGCGCGGATTGACAGGGGCTTTTCCCGCGCCTATAATGCTCTCAGCGCGGCAGGATGGCTGAATAACTGCCGGAATGGGCAAATTTCTTTCTGTTCTTCAGGATAAACGTTTAACAAGGAGAAACGGCATGCGGATCACCTGGGAAGACGGCGCCGTGCGGGTCAGCGGCGGGGGCAGCGAATTTACCTTTGACCGGGCCACCGGGCGCTTGCGGGAGGCCGCGCGCGGGGCCGTCCGGCACCGCCTCACGGACTTGCTGGCGGACGCCGGCGTGGACGGCGCCTATGCCCGCGGGCAGATGGCCTATGACAGCCTGGACGACAAGCGGACCTGGGAGCTGCCGAAGATCGCGGCGGCGGACGCGCACGACGGGGGAGCGTTCCTGGGCTTTGAGGAAGAGGACGGCATGCTCGTCGCGGGCTACCGCGCGGGGGACGTCCTCATCCGGCAGAAGATGGACGTGTGCGGGCCGGGCCTGCGCCTGCGGGCGGAGGTCAGGAACCTGTCGGACCGGCGGGTGACCGTCGGCGGCGTCTCTTTCCTGCTCAGGCGGGAAGCAGGGAGCGCGCGCTTTGAATACCCGGCCAACGACTCCCGTGTATACGCCGACGCGGAGATGCAGGACGGCCAGGCCCACAGCTGCGGCCTGGTGGGCTCCATGACGCACATCATGGACGAGGGCAAAGACCTCAACCTGCTCTTCCTGGACGATGTGGAGAAATGGTCCCAGGGCGCGTACCGGACCGGGGACACCGTCAGCCATGTTTACGCCGCCGCGGTCGAAAGCCACCTGCGGCCGGGGGAAAGCCTGGAGGCCGGCTGCCTGTACGTCTGCCCGGTGGGCGAAGGGGAGGACCCCTACCTGCAGGTACGGGACTTCTTCAGCCTCCTGGGCTTCCATCCGGCGCGGGGCGGCCTGCGGGAGGGCGTGCTGTACTCCTGCCATCCCCACGGCACCATGGACGGCGGGTTCAAACGGGGGCTCAGCCTGGACGAGTACGCCGGGGAGTTGGAGGGGATCCGCGCGCTGGGCGTGGACCACGTCTGGCTGCTGCCCGTCTTTGAACACCTGGGCCGGGGCGTGTACCACCCCACCGACCAGCGGCCCATCGACGGGCGCTACGGCGGCGAAGAGGCGATGAGGCGCTTTGCCGGCAGGGCGGAGGAACTGGGGATGACGGTGCTGTTTGATTACGTGCCCCACGGGCCGGAACCCACGGACCCGCTGGCGCTGGAGCACCCGGACTGGTGTTCAAGACGGAAGGACGGCACCCTGCAGGACGAATGGCACTGCGTGTCCTTTGACATGACCCACCCGGACTACCTGGCCTACACCCGCGAACTGGTTGGCAGCCACGTGCGGCGCTTCGGCGTCGCCGGCGCTCGCATTGACTGCGCGATGGGCGGCCTGTCCAACTGGCAGCCCTTCCCCGGCCACCGCCCCTCCGCCTCCAACCTTGCCGGCGGGGTCGCGATCAGCCGCGCCATCCAGGAAGGCTTCCAGCGCAGCGGACAGCGGGCGTTCATCCTCCCTGAAAACTTCAACCCCGTCCCGGCCTACTACCCGGTGACGGACGTCTTCTACGGCATGAACCTCTACCGCGTGATGAGCCTCCTCCTGGAGCGCGGCGCCGGCCCCGCGGAGTACGCGGAGGAGCTGACCCGCTTCCTGGACATCGAGCACAGGGTGATGCCGGAGGAACTGAAGAAGCTGCGCTTCCTGGGCAACCACGACACCGTGTCCTGGGTCTGGCAGAGAAAGCGCGCCTATGAGTCCTACGGCGTGGACAGGGCGAAGGCGCTCTTCGCGCTGATGTTCTTCATCGACGGCGTGCCGATGATCTACCAGGGCGACGAGGACCCCGCCATCGCCGGCAAGCAGGGCCCCGTCCTGCGGGACTTCTTCGCCCTTCTGGCCTGCACGCGCAAAACGCTCATCGGCGAAGGCACCGCCATCCGTTACCTCCACACCGGCAAGGGCGTGATGGCTTTTGTCCGGGACACCGGGGAACACCGTCGCCTGGTCCTGATTTCGCTCGAAGACAAGCCGGAAACGCTGCAGATGCAAGAGCTCCGGGGCGCCAGGCTGGAGGCCGGCGAAGCGGTTCTTGACGGTTCCCAGGCGACCCTGCAGCCCTGCGCCTGGGCGGTCTTCACCCTGGCATGAAAACGCGCCCCGAAGGGCGCGCTGCTGGGGGCATCAGCAGTCAATCAGGTTTAACGGCGTGTAATTGGTGTGAGGACGGGTCAAGGGATGGAATCCCTTGTCATGGGGTTCGGGGGATGAGATCCCCCGATGTCCCCGCCTCCCCTGCCTTACTCCACTTCGGGCATGCGCCTGATGCGCGGGTCGGTGAAAACGTCGGCCTCGTCCCGGCTGGTGGTGGAGAATTCGGACACCACCGCGCCCTCCGGGCCGCCCTGGAACCAATGCAGCGTATCGGGTTTTAGGGTATACTGCTCACCGGGTAGCAGGCGGACCTCATGGTACACCGTGTAGTACGCTTCGTCCCCCTCGGGCGGTTTCCCGGCAGGGTTTTTGGCCGGTTCGCCCGGGACGTACAGCGATACGCTGCCCCAGCGGCAGCGGAAGGTCTCCTCCTTGCCGGGTTCGCCGTGGACCATCGGGTGCCGGTGCTCCGGGCAGGTCTGGCGGGGGAAGAGCACCAGTTCCTTGGCGCAGCAGCGCTGTGTGTTCAGGTAGGTGACCAGCTCCAGGCCGGTGCGCTCCAGGTCGTCCAGCCCGAAGTCCGCCACCTCGACGTTCGCCTTCTCCGCGTCGGTCAGGGCGATGCGGGCCTTGCGGAAGGTTTCCAGGGTGCGCGCGCGGGCGTTCTCGTAGGTTTCCCGTTTCATGCGGTGCAGCTCCTCTCAGTACCGGTTTTGTCATTGTTCAGCGTCAGTCTAAAGGCAGCCTTCGGGGCTTGTCAAGCGGAGGGAACCGATGTTTGACCTCACCTATGAAAAACGTTTCACCCAGGCCCACCGGGACACGGCGGGGATGCCCGCTGCCACGCGCGAGGCGGCCTGCCTGAGGGTGATGTACCCGGCGATGTGCCCGATGATCCAGGAGGAAGACCTCTTTGCCGGGCGCGCGCTGATGATGGAATACCGCGGCGTGGGCTTCACGCCGGACATCACGCTGTACGGCCAGCCGCACGGCATGGGCTATTTCTACCGCGAGGACGTGTTCCAAAAAGCGCTCCAGGAGGCGGACGAAGCGGAAAAGGCCGATATCCTGGACATGATGGCCTACTGGCGGGAGGAGAACACCACCGCCCGGGTCAAGCGGGCTTTCACCCCCGAGATCAGGAAGTACCTGCCGAGTGATTCCTTCGCCGGCGACGTGGGCGTTGGCTTCCCGCTCTACCGGATGACCGGCGCGTTTGAGAACTACGGGCTGCTGGTGGAGAAGGGCCTTGACGGGCTGAAGGCGATGATCCTGGCGCGGGAAGGGAACCCTTTTACCCGGGCGCTGCTGGACACCGTCAGCCTGATCGGCGAGTGCGCCCTGCATTATGCCGCCCAGGCGGAAGCGATGGGCAAGCAGGAGGCTGCGGCCGCCCTGCGGCACATCAGCGCGGGCGCGCCGCGCACCCTCCGGGAGGCTGTCCAGCTCACCTGGCTGTACAGCTGCCTGGCGGGCGTCATGGACTACGGCCGCATGGACGTCTATCTGGGCGACTTCCTGGCGCGCGACCTGGAAAACGGCACCCTCACCCGGGAGGGGGCGCTGGAGATGCTCACGGGCCTGTGGCGGCTGATGGTGGCGCGGCGCACGGTCTACCACGGCCGCGTCGTCATCGGCGGCCGGGGCCGGCCGAACGAAAAGAACGCCGACGAGTTCGCGCTGCTGGCGATGGAAGCCAGCCGCGTCGTCCGGCACATCGAACCGCAGCTGACCCTGAGGCTTTATCAGGGGCAGGATTCGCGGCTGTACGCGAAGGCGCTGGAGGTGATCGGGACCGGGGCCACCTACCCGATGCTGTACAACGACGACGTCAACGTGTCCCACGTGATGACCGCCTTCGGCCTCCCGCTGGAGGACGCGGAGCAGTACGTGCCCTTCGGCTGCGGGGAATACATCATCGACCACAGGAGCTTCGGCTCCCCCAACGGCGTGATCAACATGCTCAAGGCGCTGGAGGTCACGCTCTTTGACGGCCGCGAACTGGTCAAGGGGCAGGCGATGGGCCTGGCCGAGGGCGGGCTTTTGGCTTTCCCGACCTTTGAGGCGCTGTACGCCGCCTACAAGCGCCAGGTCGCCCATTACATCCGCGTCCTGGCGGACGTGGAAAAGCTCATCCTCGTGGAGACCGGCCGGCAGGCGCCCTTCCTGATGATGAGCCTGCTCTACGACGGCTGCATGGACAGCGGCCTGGGCATGATGGAAGGCGGGCTGGAGTGGCTGGGGGCGACGCTGGAATCCTACGGCAATATCAACGCCGTGGACGCGCTGCAGGCCATCCGGGAGGTCGTCTACGACAGGAAGCTCGTCTCCCGCGATCGCCTGCTGGAGGCGCTTGAGCATGATTTCCAGGGCTATGAGGAGGAGCGCCGGCTGCTCCTGGGCGCGCAGAAATACGGCAACAACCAGGAGGCGGTGGACGCCTTGGCAAGCGACCTGCATGACTTTGAGGCCCGCTTCATCCGGGACCAGGCGGACCGGGTGGGGCTGTCCAGCCTGCTGATGGTCGTCATCAACAACTCCGCCAACACCTTCCTGGGCCGCTGGACGGGCGCTTCGGCGGACGGGCGCGGGGCAAAGCAGTACATGGCCAACGCCAACAACCCCGTGGGCGGGATGGACAAAAACGGCGTGACCGCGATGCTGCTCTCCCTGGCCAAATTCCCCGGCGCGCACCACGCCGGCAGCGTGCAGAACCTCAAGCTTTCCCGCGACCTCTTCCTGAGGGAGCCGGAAAAAGTGAAAGCGCTCATCGACACCTATTTCAGCCTGGGCGGCACGCAGCTGATGATCACCGTGGTCAATAGGGGCGACCTGGAGGACGCCGTCAGGCACCCTGAGCGGCACCAAAACCTCCTGGTGCGCGTGGGCGGGTTCTCCGCCTATTTCGTCACCCTGGAAAAGGACGTGCAGCAGGAGATCCTCTCCCGCACGCTCAATTAGATGACCGGGCTGGTCTGCGACATCCAGCGCTTCAGCGTCGCTGACGGGCCGGGCATCCGTACCACCGTGTTCCTGCAGGGATGCACCCTGCGCTGCCTCTGGTGCCATAACCCGGAAGGCGTCCCCGCGCGCCCCGTGCTGCGCTATGCGGAAGACCGCTGCGTGCGCTGCGGCGCCTGCGAAAGGGCCTGCCCCAACGGCGTGCACCGGGTCAGCGGAGAAGACCACCTCATCCTCAGGGAGAAATGCCGGCAAAGCGGCGAATGCGTCAAGGCCTGCCCCACGGGCGCGCTGAGGCTGTCCTCCCGGGAGTTGGAGGCCGGCGAGGTGCTCCGGACCGTCCTGGAGGACAGGCCCTTTTACCAGGCCAGTGGCGGCGGGCTGACGGTTTCGGGCGGCGAGCCGCTCTTCCAGCGGGCTTTTTGCCTGGAGCTGCTCCGGCTTTCGAAGGCGGCCGGGCTGCACACAGCGCTGGAAACCGCGGGGCATGTGCCGGAGGAAGCCCTGCTCGCGGCGCTCCCGCTGTGCGACCTGTTCCTCTATGATTTCAAGGTCGTCCGGGACGCGCTATATTGGACAGGCGCGGACGGGCGGCTCATCCGGAGCAACCTCAGGGCGCTGCACGGCAGGGGGGCGGGGATCATCCTGCGCTGCCCGATCATCCCGGGGGTAAACGACAGCCGGGAACACCTGGAGGACGTCGCGGGGGTGCTTCGGGAATGCCCGGGCATCCAGGGGGTCGAGCTGATGGCCTACCACCGCCTGGGCACCGGCAAATACCGGGAGATCGGGGAGGAATACCGCCTCGCCGGCACACAGGGCATGACGGAAAGCGCGAAGGCGGCCTTCCTGGCGCAGGCGCGGGAGGCTATCAGCCACCCCGTCAGATGGGGGTGAACAGGCTGATCGATTCCCACGTGCACCTGATGAGGGGCGACCCGCAGCCGCTGGTGGAAAGGCTTAAGGCCTTTGGCGCGGACAGGCTCAACGCGCTGGGCGTTCCCGTCCTCTGGGGCGCGGACAACAACTTCCTCTGCCTGCGCATGAAACGCCTCCTGCCGGGCGACGCCTGGGCCTTCGGCGGCCTGATCTGGCAGGGCCGGCACTGCCCGGAGCCCGCGCGGCAGCTGGAACTCATGCTGGCGGCCGGCTTTGACGGGCTCAAGCTCATTGAGACCAAGCCCAACCTGCAGAAACAGACCGGTTTCCTGCCGGACGACGCGCATTTTGAGCCGCTCTTCGCCCTGGCGGCGGCGCGGGCGGTGCCCGTCGTCTGGCATGTGGGCGACCCGGCTCCCTTCTGGCACCGGGACCAGGCGCCGGACTTCGCCCTTGCGAACGGCTGGACCTACGAGGGCCCGGGCTTCCTGCCCCTGGGGGAGTTGTACGAACGCACCGAACGGGTGCTCGGGCGGCACCCGGCCCTCCGGGCGGTCCTCGCCCACTTCTACTTCTGTTCGGACGACCGGGGGCACCTGGAACGCCTGCTGGAAACTTCTCCCAACGCGCACGTGGACGTCACCCCCGGCAGCGAGATGTACCGGGCTTTCGCGCAGGACCGGCCTGGCTGGGAAGCCTTCTTCAAGAGGTACGCCGGCCGCGTCCTCCTGGGCAGCGACATGACCAACGCGCAGCCGGACAGCGCCTGGCGGGAGCTGAGCGCGCTCACCCGCGGCATCCTGCGCCCGGAGCCCTTCCGGGTCTGGGACATCGGGATGACGGGCTTTGACCTTTCAGAGGGGGAGCGGGCGCTGGTCACCGGGGGCAACTTCGCCCGCCTGGCGGGGGAAACGCCCCGGGACGTCGACCCCGGGGGCCTGCGCGCCCTGCTGGCCTTCTACAGGGAGCACCTGGACCGGGATGAATACGCCGCCTGCCTGGCGGCCTGTGAGGAGATGATGTAATGGACAGGAAGATCGCCATCATCGGCAGCATGAACGTGGACCTGGTGTCCCGCGTGCCCCGTTTCCTGCTGCTCGGGGAGACCCTGGAGGGCTTTGATTTCCACGTCTATCCCGGCGGCAAGGGCGGCAACCAGGCCGTCGCCGCGTCCCGGCTCTCGCCGGGCGTGATGATGCTGGGCCGGCTGGGCGACGACGCGAACAGCGCGCTGTACTGGCAGGCCTTCCGCGACAACGGGATCGATGCCTCCTGCGTGGAGACGGAGCGGGGGCTCAACACCGGCACCGCGGTCATCGAGGTGGACACCGGCAGCGGCGACAACCGCATCGTCTACATCCCCGGCGCCAACAAGCGGGTGGACCGCGCCCAGGTGGAGCGGCACTGGGACAGGCTGATGGGCTGCGACATCTTCCTGATGCAGCTGGAGATCCCCCTGGACACGGTGGAGTTCTCTGCCTGCCGCCTGCACGCCGCCCGGAAGACCGTCATCCTGGACCCCGCGCCTGCCGCCCCGCTGCCCGACACCCTGCTCCACTGCGTGGACATCCTCACCCCCAACGAGGTGGAGCTGAGCCTGCTCACCGGGATGCCCGCCGGCACGGCGGAGGAGATCCGGCTGGCCGCCCTGAAGATGCTCTCCATGGGCGCGCGCGCCGTGGTCGTCAAGGCCGGCAGGCACGGCGCCTACCTCGCGGACAGCAGGGGTTTCCGGCACTTCCCGGGTTTCCTTGTCGAAGCGGTGGACACCACCGCCGCCGGGGACAGCTTCAACGCCGGCCTGGCCGCTGCGCTCAGCCGGGGGATGGGTATCACGGAAGCGCTGCCCTACGCCAACGCGGCGGGCGCGCTGTCCACCCTGGGCGCGGGCGCGCAGGGCGCGATGCCCACCTGGGAGCAGGTGACAGGGTTCATCAATTCGAGAAAGGACTAGAAAAGCAGGACTTCAACAGCTCAGTTTTAAACAGGTTTTCCTTCATACAATGTAAAACGAATGGGTCAAGGGAGGAACTCCCTTGACTAGGGGTCCGGGGGATGGAATCCCCCGCGGTCCCCGAGCCTCAGTTCTATGGCAAATTTATCTACAACAGGGAGGTACACCATCATGATCGCGTTGGGAAGCGACCACGCGGGCCGGCCGCTGAAGCTGGAGATCATCAGGCTGCTGGAGGAGAAGGGGCTGGAGTACACCGATTTCGGCACCGACAGCGAGGCGCGCTGCGACTATCCCGTCTACGGCCGCCTGGCCGCGGAGGCCGTGGCGGACGGCCGCTGCGAGCGGGGCCTCATCTTCTGCGGCACCGGGGTGGGCATCTCGATTTCCGCCAACAAGGTGCCGGGCATCCGCTGCGTCGTCTGCTCGGAATGCTACTCCGCCGTGCTCTCCCGCAACCACAACGACGCCAACATGCTGGCGCTGGGCGCCCGCGTGGTGGGGGTGGACCTGGCCCGGATGATCGTCTCCATGTGGCTGGAGGCGGAGTTTGAGGGCGGGCGCCACCAGACGCGGGTGGACCTGATCCATCAGATTGAAAAGGAGCACGCGAAAGGATGAGTTCTCCCTCCCTGGACGCCTCCCTGGTCCGCGGGGCCCGGCAGCGCGTCGGACAGGTCCGCAGGAAAGGCCTGCGCGTCACGGTCACAAAGGGCGGCCTTCCGGTGGAAGGCGCGCGCGTAAAGCTTCAGATGAAGGGGCACCAGTACCTCTTCGGCGCGGTGTGCTACGCCTACGGCATGTTCAGGGAGCCGGGGATGAACGAACGCTTCACCGAACTGTTTACCCCGCTGCTCAACTACACCATGATGCCCGTGCACTGGGACTGGTATGAGCCCAAACGCCGGGAGTACAACGAGCCCTACGTGGGCAGCCTGGTCGACTGGGCGGAGCGGCACGGCATCAGGCGCAAGATGCACGCCCTCATCTGGCACGAGTGCTGCCCGGCGTGGGTGGAGGACGGGGCGGACGTGCGGGCGCTGTATGAGGAGCGCATCACGACCCTGATGGAGCGCTACCGCGGCCGCTTCGACTTTTACGATATCATCAACGAGACCACCGTCAACGACCGCTTCGACAACCCGGTTTCCCGCTGGGTCCGCCGGTTCGGCCCGGTCAGGATGGCGAAGTTCGGCGTGGACCTGGCCCGCAGCATAGAACCGGACGCCAGGCTCATCTACGGCGACTGGAACGTGCACGGGCAGGATTACCTGGATTTCCTCAGCGAGCTGCGGGAGCACGACGTGGGGATCGACCTGCTGGGGCTTCAGAGCCACATGCACCGCGACCTGTGGACGGCGGAGGAGACGCTGCGCGTCATCGACGAAGCGGCGAAGTTCCGCTGGCCCGTCCATTTCCCGGAGGTATCCGTCTGCTCCGGCAAGCCCATCGGCGAGATGAGCTACCTGCGCGGCGCGGTCAACCGTTTTTCCGAGACGGAGGAGGACCTGTACTGGCAGGCGGAGTTTGCGCGGGATTTCTATACCCTGGTGTTCAGCCACCCGGCGACGGAGGCCATCTCCTGGTTCGACTTTGTCGACCACCGCTGGCTGGGCGCCCCCGCCGGCCTGGTGACGGACGATCTCAGGGTCAAGCCGGTCTATACGGAACTGATGCGGCTCATCCACGGCGACTGGCATTCGGACGCGGACCTCGTGACCGGCACCGCCGGCAACGCGGAGGCGAGCCTCTTCTTCGGGTCCTACGAGGCGACTGTTGAGAAAGACGGCAAGACCGTCCGGAAAAGTTTCGACCTCGTCCGCCCCTCCTTCTACGCGGGCGGCGGGGAAGCGGAGACGCTGGACATCAGCCTGGGCTGAGGACCGGGAACGGGAACGGCACGGGGGAACGCTGTCCCCCCAACCCCCTGCAAGGGAGTTCCTCCCTTGACCCGGAATATGGATCATATTCTGACGCGCTAAAGTCATCTGTCACTGTGATATTTCCATGGAACGAACCTCCGGGGGCTGGAATCCCGGAGTTTTTATTTTAGGCCGCAACACATTTTCCGTGAGCATAATTCTCAACCTTGCCGTCTGCATATTGTATTTGTCCCCCCGCCTCCTTTTGTGGTATGATGCGCTCAACCAACACAGACCCTTTGAAACGGCGGCATCGCATACCTTCACTGACCAACCGACGACAGGACGGGCAAAGAAGTGAACGGCAGAC
>CAZJCB010000021.1:2382-3872 GCA_964544245.1 uncultured Christensenella sp. | reverse complement strand
ACCGGCGCCGCGCAGTACTGCGCGGACCTGCGCCCGGAGGGGATGCTGTACGCCAAAACCCTCCGCTCCGTCCGGCCCCGGGCATGGCTGCGCGCCGTGCGCGTGCCGCCGCTGCCGGAAGGCTATTTTGTGGTGGATTCCCGCGACATCCCGGGCCGCAACGCCGTCCCCATCGTGCTGGACGACCAGCCTTTTTTCGCCGACGATGCCGTCAACTACGTCGGCGAGCCGATCCTGCTGCTGGCCGGCCCGGACCAGGCGGAACTGCGCCGCCTCCTGGGGAGCGTCGAGGTGGACTATGAGGACCGCCCGCCGATCCTGACGCTGGAGGAGGCGATGGCGCGCACGGGCGACTTCATCTCCGGGGACAAGCCCTGGTTCGCGGCCTACGAATTCGAAAAGGGCGACGTGGACGCCGCCATAAAAAACGCGGCCTGCTGCGTGGAGGAGGAGTTCCGCACGGGCTACCAGGAGCAGGCCTACCTGGAGCCGCAGGGCATGCTCGCGGAGGTTGAGGGCGGCGTCGTCACGGTCCGCGGGTCCATGCAGTGCCCCTATTACATCGTGGAGGCGCTGAAGGCTGCGCTGGGCTGGGAGGAGTCCCGCGTCCGGGTGGTCCAGCTGCCCACCGGCGGCGGTTTCGGCGGCAAGGAGGAGTATCCCTCCATCCCCGCGGTGCACGCCGCGCTGGCGGCCGTCAAGGCCGGCAGGCCGGTCCAGTTGGTGTTTGACCGCCAGGAAGACATCCTCTGCACGACCAAGCGCCATCCCTCCCTCATCCGCCTGAAGAGCTGGCTGGACGCGCATGACCGCGTCGTCGCCCGGGAGATCGACGTGGCGGCGGACGCGGGCGCCTATGCCGGGCTGTCCAGCGTCGTGCTGCAGCGGATGATCTATTCCATCGGCGGGGTGTACCGGGTGGACAACCTCCGCGTGCGCGGACGCGCCTACGCCACCAACAAGGTCTCCAGCGGGGCGTTCCGCGGCTTCGGCGGGCCGCAGGCCTTCTTCGCAATCGAGACGCACATGGAGCACATCGCCCGGCAGCGGGGGCTCGATCCCGTCGCCTTCCGCCGCGCGCACTTCCTGCGCCAGGGGGACAGCACCTCCACGGGCGGCCTGCTGCGCAGCCCGGTCAACCTGGAGGAGATCACGGACACGGTGTGCCGCCTGTCCGGTTACGGGGAGAAGCGCGCGCAGACAAAGCTGGTGAACGGCTGTCTGCGGGGCGTCGGGCTGTCGGTGTTCTTCCACGGCTGCGGGTTCACCGGCGCGGGCGAGCGGGACCTGATCAAGCCCAGCGTGCGGCTGCGCAGGGAGGCGGACGGCACGGTGCGCGTCTTCGCTTCCAGCACCGAGATCGGCCAGGGGGCGATGACCGCCCTGAGCAAGATCGTGGCGCAAACGCTGGACATCCCGCTGTCCCGGGTGCGCAACGGCTACCCGGACACGGCGGTCTGCCCGGATTCCGGGCCGACGGTCGCGTCCCG
>CAZJCB010000021.1:0-2282 GCA_964544245.1 uncultured Christensenella sp. | reverse complement strand
GGCCCCTACGGCGCGCGCGGCCTGGGGGAATTGACCCTGGTGGGCGCCGCGCCCGCGCTGGCGGCGGCGGTGGAGGATGCTGTCGGCCGGCCGGTGAGGCGGCTGCCCGTCACGCCGGAATACGTCCTGGAGCTGATGTCGCATGAGTGAAACCTTCTCCTTTTCCCTGAATGGTGTAAACGTGGAACTGCGGGCGGACCCGCTGCGCCGCCTGCTGGACGTCCTGCGGGAGGATTTCGGCCTGACGGGGGCCAAGGAAGGCTGCGGGGAGGGCGAGTGCGGCGCCTGCGCCGTGCTGCTGGACGGGCAGCTGGTCAACAGCTGCCTGCTGCCCCTGGTGGCCGCGCAGGGCCGGAGCATCGTCACCATCGAGGGCTTCCGGGAGACGCCCCGCTTCCAGGTGCTCAGCCGCTGCTTCGCGGAGGCCGGGGCGGTGCAGTGCGGCTTCTGCACGCCGGGCATGCTGCTGGCGGTCGAGGCGCTGCTGTCCAAAAACCCCGCGCCCGCGGAGGAAGAGATCCGCGTCGCGCTGTCCGGCAACCTCTGCCGCTGCACCGGCTATACGTCCATCATCGCGGCGGTCGCGGCAGCCGCGCGGGAGGGGGCGGGATTATGGTGAGCCGCCCCGCCTGCCTGGAAGACGCCCTGCGGGCCCTCTTTGAGGAGAACGCGCAGGCGCTGGCCGGCGGCACGGACTGGATGGTGCGGCACGGGCGGTCCGCGGCGGACAGGCCTCCGGTGGTCTACATCGGGCACCTGGAAGAGCTGCGGCAGGTCTCGCTGCGGGGGGACGCGCTGCGCATCGGGGCGGCCTGCACGCTCTCGCAGCTGCTCCAGAGCCCCCTCCTGCCTGGCTTCCTGAAGCTGCCGCTCGCCCAGATGGCCTCCCCCGCCATCCGCACCGTGGCCACGCTGGGCGGCAATGTCTGCAACGCCTCCCCGGCGGCGGACGCGCTGCCCATGCTCTACGCGCTGGACGCGGTCCTGACCCTGCGCTCCCTTTCGGGCGCGGAGGAGGTGCCGGTCCAGGAGTTCATCCTGGGGCCGGGCAGGACCGCCCTGCGCCCGGGGCAGCTGCTGGTTGAGGTCACGGTCCCCCTTCAGCGGGACTGGCGCTGCGCCTACCACAAGGTCGGCATGCGCCGCGCCAACAGCCTCTCCAAGCTGTCCTTCTGCGCGCTTGCGGACGCTTCGCCCGGGGGCTTGCGGGACGTGCGCGTCGCTTTTGGCGCGGTCGCGCCCACGGTGGTGCGCTCCCGGGAAGCGGAAGAGGAGATCCTCTCCGCCGGGCTGCCCCTGGGTCCTGAAGCGCTCGGGCGGGCCGCCGCGCGCTATGACGGGCTCATCAGGCCCATCACCGACGCCCGCTCCAGCCGCGATTACCGCCGCGCGGTCTGCCTGCGGCTGCTGGACCGTTACCTGAGGGAGGAGATAACGCGATGAAAAAGTCCTGGCCCCCGCTCCTTTTCTGGGGTGCCGCCTGGGGGATCTGCGAAGCGACTTTCGGCTTCTTCCTGCACCTTATCGCGGTCGCGCTGCCGGGCCTGCCCGGGATGCTCCTGTTCCCGGTCGGCTTTTTCTGCATGCGTACGGCGCAGAAGGCCACGGGGAAGGCGTCCGCGCCCTTCCTCATTGCCATGGTTGCCGCGGGCATCAAGCTGGGGGACTTCCTGATGCCCCATCCGGACGTGATCCGGGTGGTCAACCCCGCGCTGTCCATCCTGATGGAAGGGCTGGCGGTCACGGCGTTCTTCGCCCTGCGCGGCGCGCGCGGTGGAGAAGCGGGCATCGTCCAGGCGTTTTACATGGGCGTCCTGTGGCGGGCGATGTTCGCGGCCTGGCTGTTCCTGACCTCGCTGTCCGGCCTGCCGGCCGCGCTGGTGACGAGCGGCCCGGCCGTCTTCCTGCGCTTCCTCCTGCTGGAGAGTTTTGTCAACGGCCTGGTCATCCACGCGGGCCTGCGGCTCGCGCCCCGGCTTCCAACATTCGGGCCCCGCCCGGTCCGCCCGGCGGCGGCCCTGGCGGCCTGCCTCGCCGCGCTGGGCCTGCAGGCGGTGCTGTAGCGCCGATGCTGACCATCGTGACGGGCCCCGTGAACGCCGGGAAGACGGCCCGGATGCGGAAACTGTCCCTGCAGGCGCCCGCGGCGGACGGCCTGCTGAGCGAGAAGATCTTCCGGGACGGGGCCTTCGGGGGCTACCGCCTGGTCCGCCTGCAGGGCGGGGAGGGGATGGACCTCGCCCTGCCCGTTTCGGCTTTCAACGGGCAGTTCACGGAAGCCT
>CAZJCB010000020.1:0-20865 GCA_964544245.1 uncultured Christensenella sp. | reverse complement strand
GCCCAAACTGCGGGAAGGATCGGCGCAGGCGACCCTGCTGGCCAACCGCATCCAGGCGCTGCGCATCGCTTCTGCGCTGGTCAGCAGGGAACTGGAGGGCAGGGATCAGGCTTGAGCGTCAGACGCACGCATTCATGAGGTCCCCGTTCAGGGTCCTGCCTCCACGGAGGTTCCTGCTGATTCACCGGGAAGATTTGCTGCCTGACTCCATTGGGATGTAGAAAAGCAGAACGGTACGGCATAATGCGAAGCGGGAATGAAAGCCTCTATTTCGTCCGGCCGCGCGTCTTTCCTGTCCTGATACAATTCAACGCTCCCGCCGAACGGCTGGCCGCTGCGGGCATCGCTTCAGCTTTGATGAAAGAACTGCGGCAGCCAGTCCCGGTTCTGTTCGAACATTTCGTCCACCATGGCGCGGATCTCCCGCAGGCTGCAGACGGCGGAGGTGAGGGGGTCAAAGCAGACCGCCTGATACACCATCTCCCGGTCGCCCGTCCTGCCGCCCTCGACGGCCATCTCCTCGATCTGGGCGGACGTGCCGCTCAGCAAGGCGCACTGGGGCGGCAGGCTGCCTACGTGGATGGGTTCCAGGCCCCGGCGGCTGGCCAGCACCGGCACCTCCACGCAGCAGCCCTGGGGCAGGTTGTCGATCAGCCCGAAGTTGCGGACGTTGCCGTTGAACTTGAACATACCGTGGTCGCCGAACACCGCGTTGAAGATGGACGCCGCGTACTCGTTCCCCCGCTCCAGGTGCACCGGCTCCAGGAACCACTTGTCGATGTCGCTTTTCCAGGTCTGTTCCCGGCCGCGGTATTCATTGAGGATATAGGCGTACTCGCCCGGGTTCCAGCCCGTGCCGTGCAGGCAGTACTTTTCGATGAGGTCCGGGCGCTTGCGGAACCAGGCGCAGTATTCGCTGTTGTGGCCTGAGGATTCGGTGACGTAATAGCCCAGGGCCAGGAAGAGCTCGTTGCGCACGATCTCCTCGTGATAGATTTCATCGCTTTCGGTGACCGCTTTGCGGATCAGCGGGTAGGCGTCCTTCCCGTTCCAGAGGAAATCCGTATAGAAAGCCTGGTGGTTGATGCCGGCGCAGGTATAGGTGACCTCCTCCTCCGGCGCGCCGATCCAGCGGGCCAGCATGGACGCCGTGCCCTGCACGCTGTGGCAAAGGCCGCTGACCATGAGACCGGGAAATTCCCCCTGCACCGCGCGGCAGAGCATCGCCATCGGGTTGGTGTAGTTGAGGAATACCGCGTCCGGGCAATAACGCGCGATGTCCCGCGCGATGTCCATGATGGGGTTGACGGTGCGCAGGTAGCGGAAGATGCCGCTGGGCCCGCGGGTGTCGCCGACGTTGGTGTCCACGCCGTACTTCCTGGGGATCAGGATGTCGTGCTGCCAGACGTCCACGTCCCCGTGCAGGATGGTGGTGATCACGCCGTCGGCGCCTTTGAGCGCCTCCGCGCGGTCCAGGGTCGCCACCACCTTGGCCGGGTACTTCCCGGCTTCCACGATGCGCTCCACCGCTTTCTTGATGTATTCCAGCCGTTCCGGGTTGATGTCCATCAGCGCGATGGTGGCGTCCGCGAACGCCGGATAGGACAGGATGTCCCTCACCAGTCCCCGCGTAAACCCGAAGCTCCCCGCCCCGATGAAACTGAACTTGCGTGCCATGGCATGCCCTCCGATAAATGTTTTTGATTTTCAGTGATGCGGTCCCTCCGGCCCTTCACCTGCCGGAGAGCCTGCTTCCGTTTCTCAGTGTAGCCCTTTACTGCCGCTCCGGCAACACGTTATTGCAGCCTCTTCCCCAGGTAGATGTCCGGCTTTCCCCTGCCGTTCGCGTCGGGCATCACGCCGATGACCCTGAATCCGAGTTTGAGGTAGAAAGCCGCCTGGTGCGTGCCAGGGTCAAAACCGGCGAGCTTGCCGGGCAGATCCTGGAAGAGGTCCGTGCAGGCCAGGCTGGTCTCTCCCCCCTCCCGCTCGTCGTCCGCGCCCAGCCAGAGGGTCAGCCCGCCCCGTTTCCGCGCCTCCGCCTCCAGCGCCAGCACGATGGCCCGGCCGACGCCCTTTCCCCTGCTGTCCTCCCGGACCGCCAGGGGGTGCAGCTCAAACACCCGGCCGCCGTAGGTCGGGGCAAGGATGCCGCCTATGCCCAGCACATGCCCCTCCTCCACCGCCGCGAGCATCGTGTTCCCGGGTAAAAGCAGCCCGGCGATCTCCTCCCGCGCCTCCGCCGGCGTCGGGAGCCAGAGGGGCAGGCTTCCGCTCAGGACCTCCGCCGCCTGCAGGAGAAGCGGTTCCTCAAAGGTTCTCATGTCGATGATGTCCATCAGGAACCCCTCAATATTCTGAAAAAAGCCGCACCCGTGCTCTGGACAGCCTCATTCTCCCTCCAGAGTGACGGTCTCCCCGTAGGGGATGAACAGCAGGTTCTCAGGGAGGAATTCCGCCGGGTCCGCGTTGAAGAAGTGCATCGGGACGTTGTGCCTTGCGCCGATGAGCGCCGCGCACTCCATGGCTTCCGCCGCGCCCATGTTGTACTGCCCGTCGATGGGGAAGAGCGCGTAATCGATCCCTCGCCCCGCCAGCGCTTCCATTTCCGGGATCCGGCCGGTGTCCGAGGCGAAATAGACCGTGATCCCCTCAAAGGTAATCAGGAAGCCGTTGGTCTGCGTCTTCCTGTGGTTTTTGTTGTACGCCGGGAAGGGTTCCACCCTGACGCCCAGGCGCTCAAAGGTGTTGTAGCTGCCGTCTTTGTTGATGGTGTCCTCCACCCGCAGCGTCAGGCAGCCTTCTTTCCCTGTGACCAGGCTTGCCTTGCTGTGGTCGGAGTGCCCGTGGCTGATGAGGATGAGGTCCGCCGCCTCACTGTAGTCCCCCGGGTGATAGGGGTCGATGTAGACCACCGTGCCTGAGGAGGTGACCATCTTCACTGAGGCGTGGCCGATGAGGGTGAGCGTGGGCGGCGCAGGGTCAGCCGCCGTTGACGTCCCTGCAGAGACATGGCCAACCCGGGCAAACGCCAGGATGAGCAGAACGCAGAGAAACAGGGCGTTTTTCATCTTGATGCGCTCCTCTTCTGATCAATGCGGCAAGCGGCGGCTCCGCGGGTCACGGTTCAAACCGCTGGGAAGCGTCGCCCGAACCCGTGGTGTACAGGGAAACCCAGTGGTCCAGCAGGGGGACGAATTCCTCCGCGGCTTTCCGGCTGCCCTGCCCGTTGGGGTGGTCGTCCCCGTCCGAATCGTAATAAAGCTCATCCGCGCCGCGGACCGCCACGTGGGCTTCATGACCGTCCTCCATCCAATGGTGCGCGTCCGGATGCGTGAGCACGTTGTACAGGTCAAACACAAACACGTTGCCGCTGGCCTGGCTGGCCAGCCATCCCCCCTGGCGGTCCGCGAGCCAGCGGCACAGCTGCCTTGTCAGGCCCGGGTTTGAGATCCGGATCATCGGGGGCGGGGTCACCAGGATGAACATCTTGTCCGGACGGCTCCCGAAATACGGCAGCAGGCCGTTGTATACCGCCTTTTCATCCTCAATCGAGTCCCCGGTGTCGCTGTTGGGGAAGCAGCTCTTGAACAGGACGATCCTGTTCTCACCCTCAGCCGGCCCGATGCTGTTCTCCGCGCTCATCGTCCCGAGCTCCCCGTACACCAGCGGCATGACCTTGTCCGTGAACCAACCGGGCCAGTCCGCCGTGTCGGTGAAATTGCCATATTCACGCCAGCCGTAGGTGATATCCGCCACGTGATAGCCGCGGCTGTTGAGCCCGCCCGAAAGCCCTTGCATGAGCCAGTTCTCCCCGACGCTGTGATGGATGAAGACCAGGTTGTACTGTGCGGTTCCCGCAGACGCCGCGGGCACTGCCTCGCTGCCGGCGGCAGCTTCCGGTTCCGCGGTTTCCAGTGTTTCCATTGAAGTATCGGGCCCTGCGGCGCCATCCGCCTGGTAGAAGATGCTGAACCGTTCTGCCATTTCACGGGAAGGGAGGTACAGGCTGAGCATGTCCAGCATGGCGTCCTGGATGTCCTTCCGGTCCTGGAGGGTCAGGGCCTTCAAATCCTCTTCAGGAAGGCTGAACGTCAGGACCCTGAGGTCCGGGTCGACGCTGCCCGACAGGATCCCCCAATCCGTGCCGAGGATCCAGTCGGACAGGGAAGCGAGGAAGCCTTCCGTGTCCATGTCAACGCCCGGGGTGAATGTGCCGTCCTCCGCCAGGGACAGGGATGAAAAGAGCAAGAGCACACAAAGAAACAGGCTGAACCATTTTTTCATGTCATCCCACCTCCGCAGGATTGTTCGCCGCTCCGGGGCTGCATGTGTCTTGTTATGCCTTTTGTCGGTCAGGACGGGTTTTCATCAGCGTAATTCGCAGCGGGGGAACCATCCGGTATGGATGTGTTTCTTCCTTTGCCAGTATAGATTCCGGGCGGTTTCCTGTCAATCACACGTCACACGCGGCCGGGCGTCGTTTATGGAAAGATTTTCCCGTCAATGCAAGAGGCCGCCCCGCGGCGGCCTCTTTTATGGTTTTCAGCTGAAACGCTGATTCGCCTGTCTGCACCGGGGTATGAATTCAATCATCCGTCCCCGTCCAGACGGGCTTACTGACCTTTCAGCGCGGCGTTGGACACTGTGACGGCCTCGGTCCAGGCTTCATCGGCTGTCATGTCGCCGCCCGCAGCCTTGATGACCGCGTCGCGCAGCGCGTTGCGAACCGCGGCGGAACCGGTCACCGCCGGCAGAGAGCCCGCCAGGGGCAGGTTGGCTTCAACAGCCTTCAGGGCCTGCGCGGCGAGGGTATCCTGGGCCACGTATTCCTGGTAGGCGGGCACTTCCTGGGTCCACGCGTAGGGGGCCAGCGCGGTCACGGCCTGGGCCCAGCCCGCGTTGACTTCCGGGGAGATGAAGTATTTGACAAACTCATAGGCTGCCTGGGCGCGGGCGTCGTCCTTGTAATAGAACACGATGGGGCCGCGGTTCCAGGAAGGGTACCAGGTCTCGGCCGGCATGGGCGCCATGGCGAACTCAAATCCGTCCGGCTCGATGTAGGGGTAACCGGCGGAGGAACCCACGTAGGTGGCCACGATGCCGGAATTGAAGTCGACGGAGAAATAATCGCCGGAGGGCTGCAGGGCGAAGTAGCCGTTCTGCGCCATGTCCACCAGCCACTGCACCTTGGCGCGCACCTCGGGTGTGTCAAACAGCACCTGCTGGTTCTCCACGTCGATGTAGCCGGCGCCCGGGGTCTCCATGATGAGCATCTGCATCAGGTCGGTCAGCGAATCAACGCCCAGGGCGGGGATGTTCTTCTTTTCCTTGATAACCTTGGCGGCGGCTTCCATCTCAGCCCACGTGGTGGGCACGGCCAGCCCCAGCTCGTCCATCAGGGTCTTGTTGTAGTAGAGGATGGGGCCGGTGGTGTAGGCGGGCACGTAATGGATCAGCCCGTCCTCAAAGCCGTTGACCTCTCCGTTGAACACGCCGGGTTTGAGCGCTTCCTCAAAGCCGGGGATGCCGATGGCCTCGTCGTAGATGTACTGGCTCAGGTCGGCCACTTGGCCGGCGCGCACATAATTGGCAGCCTCGGAGGCGTAGTTGAAGATGATGTCCGGGCCGATGCCCTCGACCACCGCGCTGTAAACGGTGTTGGTGAAGCCGGAGTAGGGCTGGCTGAGCAGCTCAACCTCCGCGGTATCGTGGGAGGCGTTGAAATCCTCAACCGCCTTCTTTAGATAAGCTTCCTGGTCTTCGGTAAAGGTGTGCCAGATGGCAACCTTGGTTTTATCTGAGGGCAGGATGGCCGCGACAAACGCGGCGGCATCTTCTTTCACTTCACCGGCGGCCTCAGCGACGTCCGCGACAGCCGCGACGGCTTCTTCCTTCACTTCACCGGCGGCCTCGGCGACGTCCGCGACAACCGCGGCGGCATCATCTTTCACTTCACCGGCAGCCTCGGCGACGTCCGCGACAACCGCGGCGGCATCTTCCTTCACTTCACCGGCAGCCTCAGCGACCTCCGCGGCAATTGTTGCCGGCTCTTCCGCGGCAGGGGCCTCAGTCACAGGGACTTCGGTGGGGGCTTCAGTTGGGGCTTCAGTAGGCGCTTCAGTAGGCGCTTCAGTTACGGGGACTGCCGTCGCGGGCGCTTCGGTGACGACGGGCTCCGCGGGCTTGGCCTCGGGCCGGGTCAGGAAATAGATGGCGGCAATGGCTGCCACCACCAGCAGCACGATGAGGACAGTGGTCCAGGTTTTCTTGGTCATGGTCATTTCTCCTTCATTCTACCTTGAGGAATCAGGGTTATTTTCCGCCGGACAGGGCTCAGGGGTCCGTCAGTACGGGTTCCCTCCGCCGCCTGCCGGGGCCGCGGTGGGTGCCGCCGGGGCGTCAGTCGCCGTGACTTCGGCCGGCAGTTCCGCCGGGGCGTCAGTCGCCGGGGCTTCGGTGGCGACGGGCTCAACAGGCTTGGCCTCGGGCCGGGTCAGGAAATAGATGGCGACAATGGCTGCCACCACCAGCAGCACGATGAGGACTGTGGTCCAGGTTTTCTTTGACATGGTCTCCCCTCCTGCGGTGTCAGCGCCCGGCCGGAGCTGTTTGGGCGCAAACGGACTAGCCGGCAAACCTGCCGTTACGAATATATTATACCTTCTTCACGTCACACGCAAACGGAATGAATGGATTTTCTAGAAAAGACACATGGATTTTATTGTGATTCCGACACTCGCCGTTCCTGCTGCCCTGCCGGAGAGAAACGGAAATTACAGTGATGCAAAACAGGTGAATCCGGCAGACCGCCCCGTACATGATGCGAGATAAAAGAAGAGCTGCGAGTGGTAAAAACATAGGCAGACCAGGTCACGGCGCGTCTTCATCTGCTTTTCGCCCGGTACTCCGCGATGATCCGCCCGTACTGCCTGAGGACGTCGTCCATGACAGCATTCCAGGGGAGGGGGATGGTTTCGCGGGCGCTGCGGCCGATCACCCGAAGCCTTTCCGGGTCTGACAGGGCGTCCATCAGGACCCGGGCCAGGCTTTCAGGGCTGTTTTCGCACAGGAAGCCGTTGTATCCGTCCCGGATGCCCTCGGCCGCGTCGCTGCCCCGGATGAGCACGGAAGGGGTCCCCATCACCGCAGCCTCCCGGACGACCATGCCGGAGGTGTCATACAGCGAAGGGAAGACGAACAGGGCCGCGCGCTGGTACAAGCCGTCCAGCAAGGCGGTGTCCGTCAGGTGTCCGGTCATCAGGAGGGTTTCCCCAAGGCCCAGCTCCGACGCCTTCCTCCGGACGGCTTCCCGGTCCTTCCCCTGGCCGGCCAGCACGAGCCGGAATGCCATCCCCTGCCCCCTGAGCAGCGAGGCGGCGCGCAGGATGAGCAGGAGGTTCTTTTTCCAGTCCAGGTGACCGGCATACAGCAGCACGGGCAGGTCTCCCAGCCCGAAGCGTTCCGCAGCGGCATCCGCCGCCCCGGGGACCGGGGACCGCAGGTCAGCGCCGTTGGGCATGACACGCACGGGTCCCGGGAAGCCGTATTCGCGGATGACCTTCACGGCCCCTTCGCTGACGGCCCACACCTCGTCACAGCGGCGCATAAAGCGGCCGACATAGCGCTCGGCGGCCTTCGCCAGCGCCCTGCTCCGTGTCGCCTTGTAGAAATCCTCAGAAAACTTGGAATGAAAGGTATAGACCAGCGGGACCTTCAGCCGCCTGGCGGCAGCGCGCGCCGCGGAGCCGGCGGAGAAGGGCGAATGGGCGTGGACGATGTCCATCCCGACGGTGCGGATGCGTCTGCGGTAGCCGGCGTCCAGCGCCGAGACCCCGATCCGGTACAGGCGCGCCCGCGGCACCGTGAAAGACCGCCAGTCCACCAGCCTGAAGGGTCCCGCCCCGCGGGCGCCGCCGTAGGTGGGTGCCGCGACGGTGACCTCATGCCCTTTTTCTTCCAGGACGCGCGCATAGGCGTGGACGACGCGGCCCACGCCGTCGATGACGGGAAGGAAAGACTCGCAAAAGAGGCCGACCTTCAGCTGTCCGCCTGCCTCCGCCCGCCCTTCCGGCGGGGAGGCCTTCTCCGCCGCTTTACCTCTCATAGCATACTCCCGCATCTCTTGTACTTCAGGCCGCTGCCGGAGGGATGGGGTTCGCTGCGGCCTGACGCGCGCAGGGACGTCATCACACTCACGGACCAGTCGTCCCCGAGCCTCCTTCCCCCTAATCCACCCTCACGCGGAACGGTTCCGAATACAGGTCGTACTCCCCGTAAGCCTTTCCGTTGATCGCCAGCTGCCTGCGGGCGCGCCAGACCAGCACGGCTTCTCCCGCCTGGACGGCAACGCCGTTCTGCACCGCGTCCCCCGAGAGCGTGAGCAGCGTGAGCCCTCCTTCCGGCGCCGGTTCCCAGGCGCGGGTCATGAGCGCGGGCGGGGGGACCGCTTCGCCCACCTTCAGCTCCTCGTCCCCGGCGACCACCCGGATCGCCAGGCCGCTGCCCCACCAGGCGAAGTTGGTGGTCAGGCCGTATACGCCCCCCAGGTAAGCCTCCGTGAAAGTCCGCGGGTCGTTGTAGGTCCAGGGCCAGACGGTCAGCCCGCGATGGCGCCCGGCCCTGGCCAATTCATAAGTGAAGTTGTTCTTGGGGTTATAGGTAGCGTTGAAGGGTTCCAAAACGCGGCAGAGCAGCTCCAGCGCCTTCTCCGCGCCTTCCTGGCGCAGGATGGACCGGTAGTCCATATAGCCCGGCCAGCCCGGGAGGTTCGCCCCTTCCGTGCCCAGGGCGCCCAGGGACATCTCCGGCCATTCCCGTCGCATGGCCTCCAGGATCTCCGTGTTGAAGGAGATGACCACGGTCTGGTCCGCGGTGCCCATTTCCGCGCACAGGGCCTTCAGCGCGCCCACGATGGCGGTGTTGTGGGACTTGATCTCCACAAAGTGGACGACGTCCATGTCCCTGAACGCCTCAAAATATTCCCGCAGGGCGGGGATCCGGAAGGTTTCGTCCCCCCTGACGGCGCCGTAGCGGGACTTGTCCGCCGGCGTGTGGTTGGACGAGGGCACGCCGCTCATGCCGGAAAAGGAGAAGGGGATGCTTTTCAGCTCGGCCAGGGACAGCTTCTCCCCGTCCGCGACGTCGCTGCGTCCGAAGAGACGCTTCAGGGACTGGTCGTGGTTGACGTAGATTTCGCCGTCGCGGCTCAGGTAGATGTCGCACTCGATCACGTCCGCGCCGGCCTCATAGGCAGCCAGGGCGCCGGGGAGGGTGTTCTCCACATATTCGCTGGGCATCCCCCGGTGCCCGGCGATGAAAGGCACGCGCAGCAGCGCCGGCACGCCGCCCTCAAAAAAACCCAGCGCACGGTAAGCGGCAGGGAAGTCCGTCACCACCAGGCCGTTCACGCCGCGCGCGAGCAGGCGGACGGAGGAAAAGGGGTCCGCCCCTGTGCGGGCCCACACGGTGATGAGCCGGCCCTGAAGGAAACGGACAGCCTCATAGGTAGCCATCTCCTCCGGCAGGACGGCGACCTTCGCCCCGGAAGCGTTGGTAAGGCGAACGATCTCCTCCAGCGTCCCCTCAAAGCCGGTGAAGTCCACCATCCCGCGGACATGGGGAATCGCGGCCGCTCCTGCAAGCAGCCCGGCATCCCGGTACCCCGCCGCAACAAAGACATCTTTCCGGCCGCTTCCCTCCAGGTACGCAGCCAGCGCCTCCGCCGTTTCTGCGTCCCCAATGCGAAGCACCGGGATAAAGGCTGATGCGGTCGCGTCCAGGTAATCCGCCAGGCCGGGGGCGATCTCCTCCCCCGATTCGGTCAGCACGCGCAGGGAAGCGTCCAGGCTGACCATCGCCGAAGCGGGGCGAATCTCCCTCACTGCGGCATCCGCGGCGTCCGCGTCCGCCAGCCAGCACACCGTGGCCGCCAGAGGCACCGCGGTCTCCGGTTCATAGGCCTTTGTGTAAGCGGAAGGCGCTTCCCCCTTCGCTCCGGGCAGCAGAGCGAGAACAGACAGGAAGGCACACAGGGCAAGGATGGCGGATCGGCTCGTCATGGGAGACCCCTTTCTACTTCTTGGAGTGAGCGGCCTGATGAGAACGCGGGATGGCCGGCAAGATCTGCCGGGCTGGGAAGATCCCCTTCCCCCGGCTATACCGCGACCCTTGCCGCGGGGAGCCCCTGCGCGCCAGGCTCACAGGCGAACAGGGCGCCGGAGAGCGGATACTCCCGCCGGACTTGTTCGTCCCCGTCCCAGGCGGTGGTGATGAACAGGGTGCGCAGGTCCTCCCCGCCAAAGCAACAACTGGTCACGAGGGGTACGGGCAGGCGGATGGACAGCAGTTTGCGGCCGGTCGCCGGGTCCCAGCGGCTGACCTGGAAACCGCCCCAGTGCGCCACCCAGACACAGCCCTCCGCGTCGACGGTAAGGCCGTCAAACATGCCATCTTCCCCCGTATAGTCGACCAGCGGGGCGCGGCCGCTGATGTCCCCCGTGTCCAGATCGTACAGGAAGCGCCACAGGGAGCCGGAGAGCGTGTCGACGTAATACATATGCCGGCTGTCCGGGCTGAACCCAATGCCGTTTGAGACGCTGACCCCGCCCAGCAGACGCCTGAAACCCTTCCCCGCCTTCACGTCCAGGCTGTACAGCGCGCCTTTGCCGCGCTCGCCGCGCGCGTGCATGGTGCCGATGAGCAGCCTTCCCCTGGCGTCCGGCTTGCCGTCGTTGAAGCGGTTCTCCGGCGCCTCTGGCTCCATGTGCTCCGCCAGGACGCGGACACCGCCGTCCCTGAGCAGCACGACGGACTTGCGCAACGCCACCGCCATTCCGCCGCCTTCTGCCAGCGCGCACATACCGGCGCTCTGCCCGAAATCCCGGTGTCCGGTCACACCGTCCCTGAAATCATGCTGCCACAGCTGCCCGGCGGTGATGTCCACCCAGTGGAGGACGCCGGTCCCTTCATCCCAGACGGGGCCTTCGCCCAGGACCATGGTCTCCGGAAACAAACGTTCAGCCTTCATCCTAATCATCTCCTTCACTCAAAGACAGCGCCCGACCCTGCCGCGATATTTCATGCCGGCGTCCCCGGCAAGCCGGAAACCGCCCGATCCGGCAGACGGACGGGAAATTTACTTTTCCAGCAGCGCCGCCAGCGTCAGCGACCCGTCGCCGTAGGGCGCGCCGGCGACGTCGCCAAATACGCCGACGGGATGGAAACCGGCCTCCAGCGCTTCCGCCGCCAGGCTTTCCGGGCTGAAGCAATGGTTCCAGATATAATAACTCTTCGCGCCGCCGTCCGTCAGGACCACCGCCTGGTGCAGCGTGGTGCTCTGCGGGTACTTCAGGGAAGCATTGAACACGAGGGTTTTCCCAGCGCTCCAGAAACCGCTCTCCGCCGCCTCCCAGGTACGGCTTTCTGTAAACCCGCTGTAGAACCTGTCGGTTAAAACGTCCAGCAGGAAACGCCCGCCGGGCCGGAGCGCGGCGTGCGCTTTCCGCAGCAGCGCAACGCGGTCGTCTTCGGGCAGGGCGCCGTAATCGCAGTAGATCATCACGGCGAGGTCGTAAGGGCCGCCCGGTTCCATCATCCGGTAGTCCTCGTTCCGGTAATCGATCCCGAGGCCCGCTTCCCGCGCGCGGTCCCGGGCGTAGGCGATGGAGCGCCTGGAAAAATCCACCCCGGTGACCCTGTACCCCGCCCGCGCGAAGCGCTGGGCATACAGCCCAGGCCCGCAGCCGATGTCCAGCAGCCGGGGAAAACGTCCCGGCGGGTTCAGGCCCGCTATCCACCGGACGGACCGGTCCATCAGTTCGGGATTCCTGCTGGCGAGTTCCGTTCCCGGGTCCAGGTGTATGCTGAGCAACTGGGCGGAAATGTACTCGTCCACCCAGAAACTCTCCCCAGCGGACGCGTCCATGGGGGGCGGCGAGAGCAGGCTGTTCAGACGGTCAAACAATGGGACCTCCTTGGGATGTATGATGGTTGGGTCGCCCGCGGCCATGACGCACCTTCAGCCAGCCCAGCATTGGCCGGGGGAAGGTTTACTGAGGCCTACCGGTCCCGGCATAGGCCAGGCTCAGGTAGTCCAGGTAGGTCTCCAGGGGGACGCCCAGCTTCGTGATGAACCGGGCGTGCTCCGGGCCAACATACCGGATGTGCCAGGGCTCCCCCTGATAGCCGGTGACGACGGCCCACTCCTCTTTGTAGCGGATGATGAAGCCATACTCGGCGCAGTGTTTCGTCACCCATTTGCCTTCCTTCTTCCTGGCGAAGGATGAGCTCAGGTCTCCTTCCAGGGATGCGCTGGACAGGTCCATCGCCAGGCCCAGCTGGTGCTCGCTCGCGCCGGCCGGGGCGCTCATCTGCCGGGCGCGGGCCTCCCCGTTGCGCTCAACGGAGCGGGCGTAAAGAACCTTCTGCGTCTGGAAAGAGCGGTACCCCGACACGGCCACCAGTGATAGCCCCTCCGAACGGGCCGCTGAGAAAAGGGCCTCCAGCGCGGCCGCCGCCACGGGCTGCAGGTCCACCTCGGCGTATTTCCACGTCTTCACGTCCGGCGTTGTCACCCTGGGCTTGAAGGAGGAGGGGAGCGGGTTCTCCCTGTTGACCAGGCGGAGGAGGGGGTCCGCGGAAGGGTCCGCGGCAAGGGGCGCTTCGGGCACCGGGTACAGCCCGTACAGGTCCGCAGCCCTGGGCAGCCGTCCGGCCGATGCCGGAACAAGGACGGCGGCGCAGAGGATGATCAAAATGAACAGCAGCGGGTGTTTTGTCTTCATCTCTCCCCTCTCAGCGCCGGAAGCGGCCGGTCTGTCACTTTTTCAGGACAACCTGGTTTCCCTCTGTCCGGCATGATTCTAATGCGCCGGGCAGGGTGAGTCAAACGGGGCAGGCCGCGACGATTGCCTGGCGTCCGCCGCCATAGTACAATCAGGCCGCGCGAACACATAAAAATGGAGGAGCGGAAGGAAGTATGGGGAAGAAGATCCTGCTCGCGGGCGAAAGCTGGTCCAGCTATACCACGCACGTCAAAGGATTTGACGCGTTTTACACCTCGGTGTACGAAGAAGGGGCCGACCGGCTGAAACAGGCTTTGAACAGGGGCGGGTATGAGGCCGTTTACCTGCCCAATCACCAGGCCGGGCTGCGCTTTCCATTCAGCGCGGAAGAACTGTCGGATTACGCCTGCGTCATCCTGTCGGACATCGGCAGCGACACCCTGCTGCTGCACCCGGACACCTTCGCCAGGAGCCGGAGGATGCCCAACCGCTGCCAGGTGATCCACGACTATGTCCATCAAGGCGGCGCTCTGCTGATGGTGGGGGGCTACATGAGTTTTTCCGGAGTCGACGGGAAGGCCAAATACGGCAGGACCCCGGTGCAGGGCGTGCTGCCCGTCACCTGCCTGGACTGGGACGACCTCATGGAGCACCCGGAGGGTGTGACGCCCAGGGTTGAACATGCGCACCCGGCGCTCATTGGCGTGCCGGAAAACTGGCCACACTTCCTGGGCTATAACCGCACAAGGCCGCGGGCGGGGGGCGACGTGGTGATGACGGCCGCGGGCGATCCCTTCCTGGCCTTCGGCGAGTACGGCAAAGGCCGCGCCGCTGCTTTCACCAGCGACTGCGCGCCCCACTGGGGCCCGCCGGAGTTTGTGGGCTGGGAAGGCTATGACCCGCTGTTCTCCGGCATCCTGGGCTGGCTGACAAGAGAAAGGTAAAGATTACGGCCGCCCGTCCCTTTTGAGCATCCGGATGATCTCGATGTCCGCCGGGCAAAACGCATATTGGTCCAGCTCTGCGGGCCTGACCCACCGGATGTCCGCGTGCTCCAGTTTCTCAGGCCGGCCTTCCAGGATCCGGGCGTTGTACAGCGTGAGGCGCACCCGCAGGTCGGGGTACTGGTGGGTGACCTGCGTGTAGGCGTCGCCCACCTCCAGCTCAACAGCCAGTTCTTCCCGGCACTCCCGTACCAGCGCTTCCCGATGCGTTTCTCCCGGGTCGACCTTGCCGCCGGGGAACTCCCACAGGTTCGCCCTCGCCTTGTCCGGCGGCCTCTGGCAGATCATTACCCTGCCCGCTTCCCGGACCAGCGCCGCGACCACCTCGGTCATTCTTTCGCCCCGCTAAGTTCCCGGATCAGCGCCATGACAGCCCCGCAGCCCTCCACCGGCGGCGCCTCCTTCATGGCCCTGCGCATCGTTTCCGCCTTGTCCCGCAATTTGAACAGCGCCTCTGCCAGCGCCTGCGGGTCCAGCCTTTCCTGCGGCAGCACCATCGCCAAGCCGCGCTTTTCATAGTCCGCTGCGTTCAGGATCTGGTCGCCCCGGCTTGCGCCCCTGGGGTAAGGGACCAGCAGCATGGGCTTCCCCAGCGCCAGGAATTCGCCGATGGCGGTCGCCCCGGCGCGGGAGAGCACCAGGTCCGCCGCCGCCAGCGCGTCGGGCAGCTCCCTGTCCAGGTACTCCGCCTGGAAATAGCCGGGCGTGCGGAGCAGTTTCTCATCCAGCTTGCCCTTGCCGCACAGGTGGAGCACGTCCATCACCGGCAGCAGGCTCCCCAGGGCCACGCGCAGCGCCTCGTTCACCGTTTGCGCGCCCTGGCTGCCCCCCATCATCAGGAGCACAGGTTTCTTCCCGTCAAACCCCGCCAGTTCCAGCCCCTTCTGCCGCGAGCCCATAAACAGCTCCGCGCGCATCGGCGTGCCTGTACAGACACCTTTTTCCCCCAGCGCCTTCGCGCACTCGGGGAAAGTGGCCGCGACCCGCCTGGCGAAAAACGCGCTGATCCTGTTCGCCAGCCCGGGCGTCAGGTCGCTTTCGTGCGCCAGCACGGGAATGCGCCGCAGCCACGCCGCCGCCACCACGGGCACCGCCACAAAGCCGCCCTTGGAAAACACGATGTCCGGCTTCACCCTCCCCAGCACGCCGTACGCCTGGAAAAAGCCCGCCAGCACGCGGAAAGGGTCCGTCAGGTTCCTCAGTGAAAAATACCGCCTGAGCTTGCCCGAGGAAATGATATGGTATATGATCCCCTCCCTGCCGTCCATCAGCCCGCGCTCAATGCCGGCTTCCGTTCCGATGTAGTGGGCCTGCCAGCCCTCCTCCTGCAGTTTGGGCAGCAGCGCCAGGTGCGGGGTCACATGCCCGGCGGTCCCGCCGCCGGTGAGGACGATGGTTTTCATCTATCGCGCCCGTTCTTTACAAAAATCTGCAGGGTATCCCAGGGGACTTCGTCTTCTCTGCCCGTCAAAGCGGGTTCCGGGCCGGGAGTGAACCCCCCTCAGGGAACCAGCGGGATGAAATCGCCCTGTTTTCCACTCGTCTTCCCGGCTTTTTCCCGCTTCCGGGTTGAACCAGCCTGCAGCAGCTGCCCCAGGGCGACGGCCAGGAAGACGACCGCCAGCATCACAGTGCACAGCGCGTTGACATGCGGCGGCACGCCGACGCGGACGGAGGAATAGACCTTCAGCGGCAGGGTGGTGGTTTCGGGTCCGTTGACGAAAAAGCTGATGACAAAGTCGTCCATGGACATGGCGAAAGCCAGCAGGCAGCCGGAGAGGATGGCGGGGAAGGCCAGGGGCAGGGTGACGGTGAGCAGGACTTTCAGCGGCGTCGCGCCCAGGTCCCGCGCCGCCTCTTCCAGCCCCGGATCCATCGTGGCCAGGCGCCCTTTGACGGTGATGAAGATATAGGGCACGCAGAAGGCGACGTGGGAGAGCACCAGGGTGAGCATACCGAAGGGGATGCCGATAAAGGAGAAGAGCGCCATCAGGGCGATGCCCAGGATGATCTCCGGGATCATGATGGGCAGCACGGCGACCTGCTCGCCCGCGCTGAGGGCCGCCCCGCCCGCCCGGCCCAGGAGGCTACGGCGCAGGGGCCTTCGCGCCAGGCCGACCGCGCCCAGAGTGCCGATGACGGCGGAGAGCAGCACGCTCCAGGCGGCAATGGTCAGCGAACTGGCAAGCGCGGCGCCGTAGCCGGTGGCGGGGTCAAACAGGTGCCTGTACCACTGCAGGGAAAAGCCCTCAAACTGGAAGTTGGCGGTGCGCCCGGCATTGCCATTGAAAGAGAACAGCACCACCACCAGGATGGGCAGGTAGAGCAGCAGCAGCACCAGCGCCATGTAGACGGAAGCCCAGGGGGAGTTCTTCTTCAATTTCCAGGCCTCCTTTCTTCCGACGCTCACCCTGATTATATGATGGGACGGGGAAAGCATGCAAATGAAAGCTTGCCGCTCGCATTGTCACCGTTCCTGCCAGGCTTCCTCGTTCCAGCCAGTCAGACTGCCCTGGCGAACCAAATCAATAGCTATATGAATGATTTGGGCTTCACCTGTCTTCACATCCCTCCTCCCAATTTTGTCTCCTCCGAGACAGGGAGCCTGCCAAGACGCATCAGCCGGGAAGCTATTCCTGACGCTGTCCGGCCAAGTGTTTGGCCGATTTCCGAGGTTGAAACCCCCTGTTCAAACAGCTCACACAGGCGATTCTCCTCCTCAGGTGTCCATGCTTTCCCTGCGTTGGGCGGGAGGGGTTTTGCCTGCTTTGATTTGGGCTTTTCCAATTCATACAGGATAAGGTGAAAAGCGCGGATGACGTCTGCCTGGTTGCATACGTTTCCATCCGGGAGAATCTCACCCGTCTGAGGATCAACGCCTTGGGATAAACTCTCCAAAATCGATTTTGCCCTGATAATATCCATACTTCTCCTTTTAAAGGCAGCCCGCGTGTCGTTTGATTGAGTTGCCTGTTTTCATTTGGCAGGAATCCATGCGCTGAACGCCGCTGCGATGCTCAGAAATCAATTGACCGGGCACAGCGAGCCTCAGGACCGGACTCAGGCTTTTCGAAGTCCTTTCGGAAAATCCAGCCCGAACAGGCCGAAGAGTTCCTCGCCGGTCAGCATCCTTGTGGGGAGGATGGACACGTCATCGACCAGTTCGTCAAAGAGGAGCTGCTTCTCTTTCAGGATCTCCTCGATCCGCTGCTCGATCGTGTCTTCGATGACATATTTGAACACATGGACGGGCTGGGTCTGGCCCATCCTGTGCGACCGGTCCTCCGCCTGTCGCTCGACCGCCGGATTCCACCAGCGGTCAAAGTGAATCACGTAGGAAGCGTGCTGCAGGTTCAACCCCAGTCCTCCGGAGCGCAGCGAGAGCAGCAGCGCCTTGTGCCGGTCGTCATTCCGGAACGCGTACAGCACCTGCTCTCGCTGCACATAGGACAGCGCGCCAGTATACGCAAGTGGATGGAATTCCTCCAGCCTGTCCGCGATGGCTTTCACGCCGAATTTGGGGCTGGTGTACTGAGAGAAAATCAAGACGCGATGCCCCTGGCTCACCAGGGACTTGAGGCGCTGCCGAAGATCCTTCATCTTTGCGGAGCGTCCCGATACCGGGTCAAAGTTGCAGATCTGCTTGAGCTTCATGATGAGTTCCAGCACGTTCTCGATGCGGATGTCCGGACCGCTTTCCTTCAGCCTGACAATTCCCTCCCTTTCCGCCCGTTCATAGGCAGCGCGCTGCGGTCCCTCCATCTCAAGCAGGATCTCCTGGATGATCTTTGGCGGCAACTGCGTGAGCACGTCCTGTTTTTTCCGCCGCAGCTGGATCTCCTGATGCCTTTCCCGGAGCCTGTCGCCCGGGTAATACTTTTGGTAAACCCCGCCTTCTTTCATCGCGGTCAGGAACTCCATGATGGAGGCCAGGTCGTCTTCCCTGTTCTCCAGCGGCGTGCCGGTCAAAGCCCAGGACCTCCGGCGGGGAATGGCTTTGCATTTGTGGCTGATGTCCGTTTCCCGGTTCTTGATCTTCTGAGCTTCATCAAGGATCACGACGCTCCATTCCCGACCGCGCAGGTGAGTTCTGTTGTATCCGGAAAAATCAGAGCGGAAGGTATCGTAACTGATCAGGTAGATGTGCGCCGGGGACCTCCAGAGCCATTCCCTTTCGTTCATGTTGCCTGACACGGTGGAAACGCGCAGTTCCGGCGCCCAAGTATGGATCTCCTTGCGCCACTGGGCCCTCAGGCTGGAAGGCACGATCACCAGGGCGGATGAAGCCTGCCGCCGCAGAAAGAGCATTCGCAGCGCGCCCAGCGCCTGGATGGTCTTGCCAAGCCCCATATCATCCGCGAGAAGCAGATGATCCCTGGACAGGAACGAACGGATCCCGTCAGCTTGATAAGGAAACAAGCCCATGGGCCAGTCCTCCGCGTTCCCTGGCCTCAGCATGTTTTCATAGGATGGCGTGAGAACGCGAAGCAACCTGCCACGTAAAGAGGACAGGTTTTCGTCCGTATCATGATCGGTTTCAACAGGACAACTCAGGCGGCCTGCCGCATCGCCAACCGCGACATCCTGGCCGTCGCTGTTCTTGAACGGGATGCTCACAGCCGTATCCCGGAGTTGTTTTTGTCCATATCCCGGATCAAAAAGGGCATTTCCCGGCGCTCCCACCCAGCATCTCCGGACTTGCTTCACGGCTTCGGCGCTGAGGTGGTCACTCTGCCGTGTCATACTGTTCTTCCGGGTCATATCTGAACGATTCCGGGAATACCTCCAACAGACCGGCTGACGCGCGATGGAAAGGCTCCAGGAACGCTCCCCTGCCGATGATCCCGGCCAGCAAAACCTGCGTTCTGGAGCATTCAGCCGGCGCTTCCGGAATCCATTCATCCCGCTGGAGCTGTTGAATCGGTTGGCCTGACTGAACGCAGTCCGGATTCGGTTCTGTTCCCCGGCCGTTCCCTATCCCGCATACCGGAATGGACAGCAGAAGATCTTCCCGAAAAAGTTCTGGCGGAATCTCGTTTAGCAGATATAACAAAAAAAGAGGCGCGGCAGCGCATCTCTTCAACAGTGAGGAAATCAGGCGCTTGGCCGCGTAGCGTTTCCTGTCGATGCCTTTCCACAGGGCGGGATGATTCATCCGGAGTTCGTTCCAGGTAAACTCCACCGGTTCGCCGCGCGCGTTCACTGTCAGCAGCGCGCTCAGGTACCTACCCTCCCCATCCGCCGGGAGAAGCCTCAGATAACCGGCGTTCCCAAGCCCGCTGACCTGTTCAGCATCACGGAAACTGACCGGGATCAAGGCCGATCCCATCCCGCCGGAAGATTCATCCAGTCCGTTTCAATGCCGTCCGCATCCGTGGCAATGTCCAGATCCTTGTCTTCATCATAATGCAGGACCAGGCTGCCCTCCTCGATATCCGGATGATACTCCTTATCAATCCGGCTCAGATCCCAATGGGTGATCCATCCCCGGATATGCTGGCGCATCCTTGTACTGACGGACTGGTCCGGGACAGAGGACAGGGATGGCTCCCATCCGTATGCCTGAGTATAAAGCTCCCTGACTTTTTGATATGTTTCGTTCACAGCGTCCCTGTCAGGTCTACTCAGCAGCATCAGTTCGTTGCGCAGCGCACTGATTCCCTTTTCCGCGGGGCCAGCCAGCTGCTGGTCCGGGAGCTTGCCTGATGCCCTGAGCTTTCCGGGCGCTTTCTCCAGGTCGTCTTTTTCCTCAAGTACCGCCCGGGCATAGTCCTCCGTGATGGCCAGCACCGAAGAAATGCCTGTCATGTCCGATTCCTTGAGTTTTCCAAGCCACCGGGCTATCTCTGCATAAGCCTTGGCCCGCTGGCGGAGCGTATAGCGGGCGACCAGCTCCACCTCGTCAAAGAGCAGCACCCAGCCGGAAAACCCGGCTGCTCCAATCAACCGGGTGACAAATCTGAACTTCTGCAGCGCCAATTCCTGGGAAGGGATCTTGTCGAACCTGTACCTGGCCTGATCGCCGCAGATTCTTAACAGTCTGCGGATCTCGGAAATGTTGATCCTGTCTCCGTTGAGGAATTGGATGATCCGGTTTCTGAGTTCCGGATCGTTTGACAGCCTCCGGAACAGGTTCAGGATCGCTCCGAACACCAGGCTGATGCCGGCGTCTTCGTGCGCCCATTGGTACAGGGCTTCAAACTCCCGCGTGTCGAGTTTCCCTGCGAGGCTTGTGATAACCTCTGTCATCGCGTTGCCGCGCCTGCCAAACAGAACGGAGGACTCGGCCGCGGAGCGGTATAGCCTGACCGGGTCAAAGACCGGCGTTTCCTTGCTGATGACGATCTTGCTGCAGATGAAGTTCTGATGAAACGCGATGCCCGCAAGGTATTCCAGCAGATGCGACTTGCCGCTGCCGAAGTCGCCGGCAACGAGAATGCCTGTGTTCCCCCCTGTGCCCGAAGAGAGGGCCCTTTGAGCGTTGATGAGGTTATCACGGAACGCGGACTCTATGTCCGGTTGCCTGCACCCCAGCGCCTCAACGGCGTCACGGTTCGGGACCCCGTTTCTCAGCGCCTCAATCGCGCGCCGGCTGTTGAATCTCCGGGTGCTCTCCATCTGTTGTTCTCCTTTTTCGCTGGGAGATCGGTCATTAATGTGATTCGGACAAGCGAACCAGTGCTGAAAATGGATTTTGGCGCTGCCGGTCCCTGACCTCGTTCCAGATGCGCATCTTCAGGGCGTCATACCGGTCCAGGCCACGCTTTTCGTCAACCAGGAGATCCTGCGGCGCCGTCACCACCATCAGCAGGCCTTCCATATCGCTTGTCCCGTCGACGAACTGGCGCAGCAACTCGTAGGCGTCCAGGACCATGGGCATCGTATAGGACAGGCTGCCGGTTTCCATCATCGTCTGCCTTGGGGTGAAACATCCGGCCATGTCAAGCAGCAGCACAAGGCCGCTCCTGTCGTTGACCCTGATCCAGTGGGTCAAGGAATACAGCATATGCCGGGCGTTGTATTTTGTGATCTTCTGAAAAATCAGCGCATCCTTCAGGCTGGAGATCATCCGCAGC
>CAZJCB010000019.1:0-21502 GCA_964544245.1 uncultured Christensenella sp. | reverse complement strand
GCCGCCTGGGCGCGCAAGTGGGAAATGGCCGACGTGGTGATATCCGGCGACGACGCGGCCCAGCAGGGCATCCGCTTCAACCTTTTCCACCTGCTGTGCACCTATACGGGCGAGGACGCGCGGCTGAACATCGGGCCCAAGGGTTTCACGGGGGAGAAGTACGGCGGCGCGACCTACTGGGACACGGAGGCCTACTGTTTCCCGGTCTACATGGCGACGGCAGGCGCGGAGGTGGCCCGCCAGCTGCTGCTCTACCGGCACGGGCAGCTGCCCGGCGCCTTCCACAACGCCAGGCAGCAGGGGCTTCCCGGCGCGCTGTTCCCGATGGTGACCTTCAATGGCTTTGAGTGCCACAACGAGTGGGAGATCACCTTCATGGAACTGCACCGCAACGGCGCCATCGCCCACGCCGTCTTTGACTACGTGACCTACACAGGGGACGAAACCTACCTCGTCAACGAGGGTCTGGACGTGCTGTGCGGCATCGCGCGCTTCTGGGCCGGGCGCGTCCATTTCAATCCCAGGCTTGGGCGCTACATGATCCACGGCGTGACCGGGCCCAACGAGTACGAGAACAACGTCAGCAACAACTGGTACACCAACCGCATCGCCGCCTGGTGCCTGGATTATTTCCGGGAAGCCTGCGGCCGCGCGCCGGCGGAGCGCCTTCAGGCGCTCCAGGTCACGCAAGGGGAACTGGCCTTGATGGCGGACATCAGCGAAAAGATGTACTACCCCTATGACGGGGAGCGCGGCGTCTTTGTACAGCACGACACCTTCCTGGACAAGGCGCTGATGAAGGCGGCGGACCTGCCGGCGCAAGACCGGCCGCTCAACCAGCACTGGAGCTGGGACCGCATCCTCAGGTCCTGCTTTATCAAGCAGGCGGACGTGCTGCAGGGGCTGTACTTCCTGGGCCACCTGTACGACAGGGAGACCAAGAAACGCAATTTTGATTTCTATGAACCCATGACGGTGCACGAGTCGTCGCTCTCCCCCTGCGTGCACGCCATCCTGGCGGCTGAGATCGGGGACGAGGGGCGGGCGGCGGAACTCTATCACCGCACGGCGAGGCTGGACCTGGACAACATCAACCGCGACACCGAAGACGGCCTGCACGTCACCAGCATGTCCGGCTCCTGGCTGGCCATCGCCCAGGGATTCGCCGGCATGCGCACGGCGGAAGGCCTGTCCTTTTCACCCTTCCTGCCAGAGGGCTGGGAGGATTATTCCTTCCGGATCAGTTACCGCGGGAGGGTGGTCAGGCTGCGGATGGACCGGCAGGGCGTACGGATCTCCCTGCTTTCAGGCGGGCGCCTGCGGCTGAAGGTCTGGGGGCGAGAACACGTCCTTGAAAACGAATTGGAATTGGGGAGGGAACAGGCATGAAAAAGTTGTTGATCGCCGCGGATATCGAAGGCACCTGCGGCATCGCTTCCTGGGACGAGACGGAGAAAGGGAAGGCGGATTACGCCGCCTTTGCCCAGCAGATGAGCCGGGAGGTCGCCGCCGCCTGCGAAGGCGCGCTGGAGGGGGGGATGGACTTCGTCCTGGTGCGGGACGCCCATGACAGCGCGCGCAACCTGGACGCTATGAAACTGCCGCCCCAGGCGCAGCTCATCCGGGGCTGGGCGGGCGACCCGCTGTGCATGATGGTGGGGCTGGATGAGGGCTTTCACGCCGCCGTCCTGACCGGCTGCCATGACGCGGCGGGGACAGGCTCAAACCCGCTGTCGCATACCATGAGCCTGGGGATCACCTGGCTGACGGTCAACGGAGAAACAGCCAGCGAAGCGATGATCAACGCGTATACCGCGGCGTATTACGGCGTCCCGGTCATCGCGGTCACGGGCGACGCGGGGGTGTGCGGCGGGATGCAGAAGTTGATCCCGAACTGCCAGGCTGTGCCTGTCAGCCAGGGCAGGGGCAATTCTGTCACCAGCATCCATCCCGACCTGGCGGTCCAGCGCATCCGGGAAGCTGTCCGCAAGGCCTGCGGGATGAACAGGGATGACTTTCTGCTCATCCTGCCGGAGCATTTCCGCCTGGACGTACGCTACCGGGAACACGCCCGCGCTTCCCGGGGAGGGTTTTATCCGGGGGTCCAGCGGCTGGACAGCCATACGCTCCGGTTTGAAGCGGGCGACTGGTACGAAGTGCTGCGCATGATGCAATTCTGCCTATGAACGCAAGGCTGAAGAAGCTGCCGGCCCTGCTGGCGGGATTCCTGCTGATGTTCTTCTCGCGTTTCCTGCCGGCGCCGGGCGGGCTGTCCCCTGACGTGATGGAGGTGCTGGGCATCTTCCTGGGCACGGTGGTGATGTGGCTGTTCGTGGACATTTCCTGGCCCAGCGTGCTCGCCCTCCTGGCGCTGTCCAGGCTGCCGGGTGTCGGGACCGCCGGCGTCATCGCCGCCTCCTTTGGCAACACCACCATCTGGTTCCTGGTCTTCTCCTTCCTGATCACTTTTTCCCTCAGCGAAGCGGGCTTCCTGCGCCGCGCGGCGCTGCTCTTCCTGATGAGCCGTTTCGCCCGGCGCGGGCCCTGGGCTTTCGTCCTGATGTTCCTGCTGGCGGTCCTGGCGCTGGGCAGTTTCATCTCCCCGACGGTCACCTTTCTGCTTTTTTTTGCCCTGCACCGGGAAACGATGGACGCCCTGGGGCTGAAACCCGGCAGCCCGCTGGCCCGCGCGCTGATGCTGGGCATCGCCTGCGTAACCTCCATCTCCTGCGCCATGACGCCCATCGCGCACACCTTCCCGCTCATGGCGCTGGGTTTTCACGAGGCCGCGACCGGTGAGGCGATCAGTTTCCTGGCCTACCTGAAAATCGGCCTGCCCAGCGGCATTGCCCTGTTCCTGCTCAGTTTTCTCCTGCTGTTCCTGTTCTTCAGGAAAGCCGTCGGCGCTGAAAAGGCCGACCCGGCGACGTTGAAGCTCCGGGCGCCCGGCCGCGTTGACGCGAGGGAACTGTATTCCTCCCTGGTGTTTTTCCTGGTCGTGCTCGTCTGGCTGCTGGTTGGCTTGATGCCAGACGCGCTGAAGGACCTGAACGCGCTGGGCACGGCGTTCCCGGCAATGGCGGGCGTCGTGCTGCTGGCCGCCGTCCCCATAAAAGGGAAGCCTGTGCTGGACATGAAAAAGGGGCTGGCGCAGGGGGTCTCCTGGACAAGCATCCTCTTGTGCGCGGCCGCGCTCGCCCTTGGCAAATACCTCACGGCGGACGGGTATGGCATCACCTCGCTGATCGGCGAAACGCTGCGGCCGGCGATGGGTTCACTGGGCGCCTCGGGCGCTTTGCTGGTCCTGATCGCCGCCACCGTCGTCATGACCAACCTGATGTCCAACATCGTCACCACCACCGTCATGTACAACGTGTCCGCCGCGGCGCTGCCTGTGCTGGCCCTGGCGGGCACAGCGCTTGACCCGCAGACAGCCGCCATCCTGGTGGGGCTGTGCGCCTCCCTGGCTTTCGCCACGCCGCCCGCCATCGCCCACATCGCCCTGGCTGCCGGTTCTGACTGGGCCGGGCCAAAAGACATGCTGCGATACGGCGGGCTGCTGGCGCTCGTTTCCGTTCCAGTGGTGCTTGTATTTACCCTTCTGTAAGGCATCGAAAGGAGAGACCTATGAACAAGTTTCCCATCGGTATCCTCCTGGACTCTTTCCGCCTGCCCATCCCGCAGGCCCTCAAAAAGGCGAAAGAACTGGGCGCCGACGGCGTTCAGGTGTACGCCACCTACGGCGAGCTGTCCCCGGACAAGCTCAGTCCGCAAGGCCGCCGTGACTTTATCCGTCAGGTCAGGGACCTGGGGCTGACCGTGTCCGCTGTGTGCGGGGACCTGGGCCACGGATTCGGAGACCCCGAAAAGAACCCCGGTCTCATCCAGCGTTCGTTCAGGATCCTCGACCTGTCAAAGGAATGGGGCTGCGGCATCGTCACCACGCACATCGGTGTAGTGCCCCGGGACCCCGGGCATCCAAGGTACGCCGTTATGCAGGACGCCTGCGGGAAAATGGCGGAATACGCGGACAGCCTGGGCGCCCGCTTCGCCGTGGAAACCGGGCCTGAAACCGCGCAGACCCTGAAAGGGTTTCTGGATTCCCTCCATTCCCGCGGCGTGTCCGTCAACCTGGACCCGGCCAATTTTGTGATGGTCACCGGGGACGACCCGGTGAAGGCGGTCCATACCCTGAAGGACTATATTGTCCATACGCACGCGAAGGACGGCGTCAAGCTCTACGACAGGGACCCTGAAAAAGTGTACGGTATCGTGTTTGAGGACGCGGTGACCGACCCGGCTTTCCGCGAGGTGCCCCTGGGCGAGGGCAGCGTGGATTTCCCGGAATACCTCAAAGCGCTCCGGGCTGTTGGGTATGGGGGTTTCCTGACCATCGAGCGCGAAGTGGGGGAGGACCCGGAGAGGGACATCCGCGCGGCGGTCAGTTTCCTGAAAGCCCTGACGGCCTGAAGGGTCCCCTGCACACAAAAAGGCGGCAGTCGTTCCTGCCGCCTTTGCCGTGTATTTTTGCCTTATCTCCGCCCGTACCGCTGGATGAGCGACATGACCAGGCGCAGGCTTTCCAGCGAACTGCCGTTGTTGATGCCGTTGTACTTCAGCGCATCCGCGCAGTCCCGCTGTACTTCCCTCACCAGCCCTTCCGCGTCGTTTCGCATGAAGGTCATCGGCGAGACGCAGCCGTCGATGCGCGCGTTGGGCAGGTGCCTGCGGATGTCCGGGATCAGCACGGTCGGGCCGAAGTTGACGCCGTTGAGGTCCAGTTTGCCAAGCAGCGGCAGCAGGTGCCCCATCGCTGAATCGGAATGCTGGTAGCGCATGTCGCCCGGGGCGGGTGAATAAGTTGAAAACACCTGCTGCAGCACCGGGAATCCGAACAGCTCATACATCGGGGGGCTCAGGAGGCAGCAGTTGTCGTCCGCGAAACTGAACCCTGGGGTTTTAAGGGCATCTGTGCCATTTTCCTCGTCCATGACCGCGGCCATCCCGAGGGTGACCCTGGCGATCGTTTCGGAAAACCGCCTGGCGAGGTCCGGTTCGTCCATGATGAGGAAGAGCAGGTTTTCCGTGCCCATGATGGAACAGGCCAGGGTGACCGGGCCGCGGATGTGGCGCATCAGGCCGGGCCTGACGCCATACGTCTCATAAACGCGGCGTTTCTCGCACTCCCAGTCCGCAGGCAGCATGAAGGCGCGCAGATCCAGCGCGTCCACCCGGTCAAGCAGAGCCTCCAGTTCCCGGTTGCTGCGGACGCTCTGGGTCAGCCATTCCGTCTGGTTGTGGTAGATGTATTGTCCGCCGAACACTTCGCCGATGCGCCTGACAGCGGGCAGCCGCGCGTCTTCCGGCAGGAAATCCTCTTTCAGCAGGCGCGCCCCGACAATCTTCTCAGCCTTGTCATTGTAGCGTTTGTTCAATTCAACGCGGCGCGCGTGCGGTATGGGCATCCAGGGGGTGCCCTCTTCGCCCAGTTCGGCAAACACGCACTCATCGCTCATCCGGATCCCCAGCGCGACCTGCGGCGAGGCGTTGAAGCAGTTGTTCCCGTGGGCCGGCGCGTCGTCCCGCCAGAACCGGGCCGTGTCAAGCTCAATCTTCTGCATACCCGCCTGTCCCCCCCGTTTCTGATGCCCGGACGCCGCGGCATTCATGGTTCCTCACCGCATTATGTTCATTCGTTCAGTTCCTGTCAACAAGACAGGGAGGAACTGTCCTTTTGCGCGATTGGAAAATCATTGAAACTTCCGGGACTGCCCGAGGATTGAATTATCTGGAATATTGTTTGTCAATACTGGACATATGAGCTGAACGGTGATATGCTGAGTGCATGATGATCGCATAGCCGCGGCCGGGCGGATAATTTCGGGAAGAGCATGGGCCTGGCGGCGGGACGGGGGGTTAGGGTGGACAGAAAGACTGCCCGGGCAAAGGCCCGGGAACTGGTCAAACGGATGACACTGGAGGAGAAGGCTTCCCAGCTGCGCTACGACGCGCCGGCGGTGCCCCGGCTGGGCATACCGGCCTACAACTGGTGGTCGGAAGCCCTGCACGGCGTCGCCAGGGCTGGAACGGCGACGGTTTACCCGCAGGCCATCGGCCTTGCCGCGATGTTCGACCCGGATTTCCTCGGGGAAATCGCGCAGACCATCGCCAGGGAAGGCCGGGCCAAGTACAATGAGGCCTCAAAACTGGAAGACCGAGGCATCTACAAGGGCCTCACCTTCTGGTCGCCCAACATCAACATTTTCCGTGACCCGCGCTGGGGCCGGGGCCATGAGACCTACGGGGAAGACCCCTGTCTGACGTCCCGTCTGGGCGTCGCTTTTGTTAAAGGCCTCCAGGGAGACGGGGAGTACCTGGCCGCGGCGGCTTGCGCCAAGCATTACGCGGTCCATTCGGGTCCGGAAGCCTTGCGGCACGAGTTTGACGCCGTCGTATCCCAGAAAGACCTGTGGGAAACCTACCTTCCTGCGTTTGAGGCGCTTGTCCGGGAAGCGGGGGTGGAGGCGGTCATGGGCGCCTACAACCGCACCAACGGCGAAGCCTGCTGCGGCAGCCCGACCCTGCTGGTGGACATCCTCAGGGGGCGCTGGGGCTTTGAGGGCCACGTGGTCAGCGACTGCTGGGCCATCAAGGACTTCCATGAATCCCACCACCTGACCGACACCGCGCCGCAGAGCGCCGCCCTGGCGATAGGGAACGGCTGCGACCTCAACTGCGGCAACACCTACCTGCACCTCCTGGCGGCCGTGAAGGAAGGCCTGGTCACCGAGGAACAGATCTCCCTGGCCTGTGAACGCCTGATGGCCACCCGTTTCCGCCTTGGCATGTTCAGCGGCGACTGCCCCTTTGACAGCCTCGGCTACGCGGATTCGGACACCGACGCGCACGACCGCCAGGCAACCCTCGCGGCCAGCCGGTCCATGACGCTGCTGAAGAACGACGGCGTCCTGCCCTTGAAGGCTGAGGGAATCAGGACCATCGCCGTCATCGGCCCCAACGCGGACAGCCATGCCGCTTTGGAGGGCAACTACAGCGGCAGGTCCTCCCGGTATGTGACCTTCCTGGAAGGCATCCGCCAGGCCTGCGAGGGGAAAGCCCGCGTGATGTACGCGCTGGGCTCCCAGCTTTTCGCCGACCGCGACAGCCCCATCACCGAGGTGGACAACCGCCTGAGCGAGGCCGTCGCCATCGCAGGGCATGCGGACGCCGTCATCCTGTGCGTCGGGCTGGACGCTTCACTGGAAGGCGAGCAGTCCGACACCAGCAACGCCTTTGTCGCGGGGGACAAGCCGGACCTGGAGCTCCCCGCGCCGCAGCGCCGGCTGATCCAGGCGATTGCCGCGACAGGCAAACCGGTCGTCACGGTCGTCGCGTCCGGCAGCGCGCTGCGGGTGGAGGAAGGGAACGCCATCCTCTGGGCAGGCTATCCGGGCCAGGCGGGGGGAAGGGCGCTGGCGGACATCCTATTTGGACGCGTTTCCCCCTCGGGCAGGCTTCCGGTCACCTTTTACCGCTCTGACAGGGACCTGCCGGCGTTCACCGACTACGCGATGAAGGGCAGGACGTACCGCTACTTCGAAGGTGTACCGCTGTACCCCTTCGGCTTCGGGCTCTCCTACACGAAGTTCCGCTACAGCAGCGCGTCCTTCTCTGGGGACGCGGTGGAAGTGGACATCGAGAATGACGGCGGCATGGACGCTGAGGAAGTGGCGCAGGTCTACGTCAAAAACCATCACCCCGAGGCGCCGCCCAACCCGGTGCTGTGCGCCTTCGCGCGCGTTTCCCTCAAGGCGGGCGAGAGCCGCAGGGTACGGCTTACGCTGTCTGAGCGCGCTTTCACCGTGGTGGACCGGCAGGGGGAGACCCTTCCGCATCCGGGCAATAAGACCCTGTACGTCGGCGGCAGCCAGCCTGACACGCGCAGCGTGGAGCTGGCCGGACAGGCGCCGCTTACAATAGACATCAAGGGAAGATAGAGGAGACAGAGAGAATGATGACAGGACAGATTTATTTCGTGCCCAATATCCAGTATTTTATCAACCGTGTCTGCACCCCGGCCTGGGTCATCAAGCGCCAGCTGATCGACTTCCATGACCTGACCTACGTCGCCGGAGGCAGGGGGGAGTACATCCTTGACGGTGTGTCTTACCCGGTCGCGGAGGGAGACCTGCTGTATGTCCCCCCGGGCGTGTGGCGCGAGGCTGTCACAGACGCGAACGATCCGATGCACCTGTACGCGTTCAACATGCAGTTGTTTGACGTTGATTTCAAGCCGGCCAGGCTGCCGCTGCCGCTGACCTTCCACGTGGGGCACGACGCGAAACTGGAGCACCTCCTGATGCGCATCAAGCAGGTCTACGCCCTCAGGGAGGCCAGCTGCCAGATGCAGGCCGCGGGGCTGTTCATGGAACTGATGAGCCACCTGCTCATCCTGACCGGGACGATCCAGGGCTCGGGGAGCGATCCGCGCATCCAGAAGGCAGCCGCCTTCGTAACGGAAAACATCTCCCGTCACATCAGCGCGCCGGAAATCGGCGTGGCTGTCGGGCTGCACCCGGGGTACCTGAACAAACTCACCATGAAGCACACCGGCAAGACGGTCAGCCGCTTCATCACCAATATCCGCGTCAACATGGCCGAGGACGCCATCGCCTTTGAGGGGATTTCCGTCAGCGAGGCGGCCCAGCGTTTCGGATTCTCGGACATCTATCACTTCAGCAAGGTGTTCAAGAAATTCAAGGGTTATCCGCCCTCGACCGCGAAGACCCTCCTGCGTTAAGTCCGGAAGACCAGCATCGCCCCGGGGGCCGGCTCAAAGGCCCGCGCGGGCAGGTGTTCATACCCCGGCATCCTGACCGGCTTCGCAGACGCGAAGCCGGTTTCGTCCAGCCCGTCGGCAAAACGGAGCAGGAAAGCCTTTTCAAGCACGTTTTCGGCGTGGGGCGCCAGCGCGGTTTTGAAAGGAAGCGCCATGAGGGAACGGAAGGACGCCGCGTAGGTCCTGACGCCCAGGGATTCCGGGAAGAAGACCCAGGTCTGCGGGTTCCAGTTGTCCCCCAGCAGCAGCAGTTCCCGCTCCGGGACGTACACCGCGAGGGAACCCGGCGTATGCCCGGGCGTTCTGACGATTCGCGCGCCCAGGCCGCCCAGATCAAAAAAGTCACCGGACAAGGCTTGCGGTTCCCTGATCAAGGCCGTAAGGTAAGCGTCTCTCTCCGTGCCTTCAAGGCCTGCGGCCCCGGCGATCCGCCTTCGCTCCCTGGGCCCCGTGTACTCCCTGAAGACCGGCAGGTCTTCCGGCAGCATGAGGCTCTCAGGGAAGTGCATCGCGCCCAGCGCGTGGTCGTGATGCCCGTGGCTGAGGACCAGGTTGAGCGGCAGGGGGGTCAGCAGCCTCACAAAGGCGCGCAGGTCCAGGATGCCGTATCCGGCGTCAAACAGCAGGGCCTCCTCCCGGCCGGTCAGCAGGGTCATGTGCACGCCCAGCGGGTCGCGCACCTGGACCACGCCCGGGTACAGTTCCCTGGCGGTGAACTCAGCCATTGTCCTGCGCCTCCCCGGCTTTGATAAAACGAATGCTTTTCAGGTCCAGCGAGCAGCCCGGCAGGAACACCAGGGACACGCTGCCCCTGCCCCGGACCGTCTGCCCCAGGGGGAAGACGGACCGGGTGGTTTCGGCTACCTCCGGGAGGGTCAGCAGGGCGCGGGCTTCTCCCCCTTCCGTCCAGAAAACGGCTTGCACGGGGTTGCCCCGGTTTTTGGAACGCCAGGTGATCTCCATTCTGTCGGCGCCGGGGCCGTCAAAATGGAGCTCCTCATAGACCAGGGTGGTGTTGTTTCCGATGTGGAGCACCGCGCCGCCCTCCCGAACGGCGCCTTCGCCGTAAAGCGTCCCGCAGGAAGCCGCGTCCATCTGCCTGTAAGTCCGGGGCGAGGGATGGAACTGAAACCCCTTGACGTGGGTCTTCAGCCTGAAAACAAGGCAGAGGCCCGTCTTCCCGCTCATCGGCCGGGGGAGCCTGACGCGCAGCTCCTGATACACGTTCCATTTCATGCCCAGGTCGTACAGCGGCTCGCACAGCTTTTCGCCGTCCCCGCCCGGCCTTCCTTCCCACACTTCAAAGCGGAAGGGTTCCTGTGTCAGCGGGAAGAGCCAGACACTCAGCTCGTCGGACGATCTCTCCCCGAACGCCAGCCCGTCAAAGCAGACCTGGCTCTCCCCGTCACGCAGGGTCGCGATCCCGCGCTCGTTCCCGTTGGTCAGCCGGACGTTGCTGTGGGAGTACAGGCCGGCCGATACGAAACCGAAGGGGTCCAGCGACGGCGCGCCGAAGCCGCTGAGTTTTATGGTGGTCTGGGCATACAGCGCGGTGTGCTTTTGCCCGTTCTTCACGCCGCAGCGCAGCGTGGCCTCGCCGTCGCCCCCCGGGATCAGCGTCGCGCCCTGTCCGTCCTCATCCATCAGCAGCCTGCCCAGGTTGCTGTCCACCCCGGCCGCGTTGGTCAGGCGCCAGTGAAGGTCCCTGAAGGTCGCGTTTTCCGGCAGGATTTTGGCCCTGACGTGGAAACCGTCCCTGGTCAGCTCGATTTTCCGGACGGGCACGGTTTCCTGCACAAATTCGGCGGATACCTGGAGCAACTGCTGGGGGTCGCGCCGGATGACCGCGAGCAGCCTGCCGCTGAACATCCCTCGCGTGTCCTCTTGGTAAGGCGTGCTGTCCGCCGCGTCCCCGTTGTCCAGCCCCAGCAGTTCGCCGCCCTGGACCTTGACGCGCACGAGGCGGTTCGCGTTTTCGACCGTCCTGCCCTCGCTGTCCAGCGCCGTGACGGTGGCGAAACTCAACTCGCTGAAGTGCTCAATGCAGAGGTGGAGCTGCTCCGCCTCGCCGAATGTTGCCCGGGCAGCCTGCGCCGTCATTTTTCCTTGTTCGTCGTACGCTTCCGCCCGCAGCGTGCCGGGGCGGTAGGGGATGCGCCAGTTTTGGGCGATGTCCCCGCCCATCCTGCGCCTGCCGAGGCATTCTTTGTCCAGGTACAGCGCCGCCTCAGGCTGGTTGGTGCAGACGCGGACGTCGATGAGCTGGCCCAAAGAGAAGTCCCAGTACGGGAACAGGTGCACCATGGGCGCCGCCTTGGGATCTGTCCAGGCGGCCTGGAAGAGGAAAAAGGCGTCTTTCTCAAACCCGGCGGAGTCCAGCATGCCGAAATAGGAATTCTTCGTGTGGTAAGGCGTGGGCTCGCCGAGGTAGTCCTGCCCGGACCAGACAAACTGGCCCAGGGAGTAGGGAGCATCCCTGTCGTCCCTGATGCAGGCTTCCACGCTCCTGGCGCCCCAGCTGGTGGTGCTGTTGCCCAGGGAAGAGCACTGCAGGTCGTCGTCTGAAAGCGTCGGCTGGCTCAGGGGGAAATGGTAGACGCCCCGGCTCTGGACGGTGGAGCAGGTTTCGCTCCCGTACATCACCCAGTCCGGGTGCTCTTCGTGGTGCTTCGCGTACAGGTATTCCGCGTAGTTATACCCGACCGCGGCCAGCTGCCCCGCGCAGCGCTGGGTGTTTTCCCAGGCCATGTAGTTGGAGCCCAGCGTGGGCAGCGCATGGCCGTCCGGGTCGTGCCGGCGGACCAGCGCGATCAGCTTTTCAAGGATGCGCCCGCCCTTCTCCGCGTCGGCGTGCGTGTCGGGGATCTCATTGCCCAGGCTCCACAGGATGACGGAAGGCCGGTTCCGGTCCCGCCTGATCCAGCTTGCAACGTCGCGTCCGTGCCAATCCTCAAAGAATTGGCTGTAGTCGTTCGCCGTCTTTCCCAGGGCCCATACGTCGGTGAACTCGCTGACCACCAGCATCCCCGTCTCGTCCGCCAGGTCCATGAAAACGCTGGAGGGGGGATTGTGCGCCGTTCGGACCGCGTTGACGCCCATCCTTTTCAGGGAGAGGAACTGCCGCCTGATCATATCGGGATGCACGGCGGCGCCCAGCACGCTGAACTCCTGGTGCAGGCAGACACCGTTCAGTTTCATCCTCCCGCCGTTGATGGAAAAACCGCTTTCCGGCGAAAAGTCCGGCTGCCGGAAACCAAAGCGCGTGTCCTGCGTGTCCTGGACCCTGCCGCTGAGGATCAGTTCGGAGCGCAGGGTATACAGCCTGGGATGCCCGGGCGACCAGGGCACGATGTCCCCGCTTTCCAGCAGCCGGTGGCGCAGCTGGCAGGGCTGCCCGCCGGTCTGCGTTTCGGCGCTCACCGTGTATTCCCACCTGCCGTCCCTGTGCTGCGTGGTGATATAGATCCCGCCTGAAACGAAATGGCAGGGGTTTTTGATGATCAGGTGGACGTCCCGGAAGACCCCCGCGCCGGTATACCACCGCGCGCTGGGGAAGCGGCAGCTGACCTTCAGCAGCAGTTCGTCCTCCCCGTCCGGGTTCAGGAACCCTGTGATCTCATGCTCAAAGGCGGTGAAACCATACTTCCATCCGCCCGCCTCCTGCCCGTTGACATAGAGGGTGCTGTCCATGTACACCCCGTCAAAGCGCAGGAAAGCGCGCCGGCCTTTCGCTGCAAGGCCTGCCGGCAGCTGCGTCCTGTACCAGCCGACGCCCGGCTGGTACCACTGATCCGGATGATTGCCGATGAGCCAGTCGTGTGGCAGGCGTACCGGCCGGAAATGGTCAGGCTCATCCTTGGCGAAAGACCAGCCTTTGTTCAGCAGCATGCGCATACGGCCTTCACCTCTCCGAAAATTCAAAGGGAGGAGAGCGTACCGCCCTCCTCCCGGGTCATGGAGGGTTACTCGTAGTACTTTTCGTAGGCTGCCAGGCGCTCGTCGATGATGGCCTGCCCGCCGGAAGCGAGGTAGTCTTCCAGGCCGGAGTCATACACCGCGTCGAACTGGTCCGCCGGAGCCGCGACCGCCTGGGTCAGGAAGGTGTCGCGCTTGTTGGGAAGCACGGTGTTCATCCCTTCCTCGGCGTGAATGACGCCCACGCTGTAGTTTTTGCTGTAGCGCGCGTCCTTGTCGGACAGGTCGTTGGCGCGCTGGATGTAGCGGGCGTCCACCTTGTCATAGCCCAGCGCCCTTGAGAGCAGGTTCAGTTCGGGGTCGCCGACGTCAAGGCCGTTGATGACGATGGTATAGTCGATGTTGTTGGGGGAGTTCATAATCTTCTCGCCCTGCACGCCGATGGTGCGGATCGCTCCGTTCTCCATCACCTCGTGGGTCACGCCCTCTTCGCCGATCTGCAGGAAGAGGCGGTTTTCCAGTTTGGACAGGAACTCCAGATAGAACAGGGAGGCAACCGGCTCGTCGTTGGTGGCCGGGAAGAAGACCTTGCGGTCAATGGGGGCGGAGAGGTACTTGCGGTAGATGCCCTCGTCGTTGGGGAACGGCTCGACCGCGATGTAGCCGGCTTCCTCGCCAAACGCGCGCTGCAGGTTGGCGTGGATGCTGTCCTCGCCATTGCGGTAGGGGTAGTCCCAGTTGTGGATAAAGGCGCCGATGTAGCCGGCTTTCAGCAGGTTGTCCTCCGTGCTGTCGCCCGCGGGGAACAGCGGGAAGTCCTTCCAGATCAGGCCTTCGTTGTACCACTTGTTCAAGACGCGGACGCCTTCCTTGTAGTTGGGGAACAGCAGGTGGCGGTCGTCAAAGTCGTGGGTGTATTTTTCCTTCTCGGGGAAGGCTTCCGGCACGAAGGAGGTGATCAGGTGGTCGTTGCGCCAGCCGACGTCGTAGCTGGTGGAATAGGGGATCATCTTGTCGGCGTCCGCGCCCAGGAGCAGTTCGGCGTTGTCGCGGAAAGCGACCAGGATGGCTTCGAACTCCTCCAGCGTCCTGGGCTCTTCAAGGCCCAGCTTCTTCAGCCAGTCTTCGCGCACGAAGGTGTTGATGCGCTTGTTGACAAAGAGCTTCGCTTCCAGCGCCCAGATGGTGCCCGTTTCGGGCTGCTTGTTCCAGTAGATGTTCTCATCGCCCAGCAGGGCCCACAGGTTGCTCAGGTGGTCTTTGTGCTCTTCCAGGTAGGGCGCCAGGTCGGTCACTCCGCCCATGGAGCCGTAGGTGACGATGGTCGGGTAGCTGTAGGTGACGCAGACGTCCGGCGCGTCCCCTGCGGCCAGCAGGTTGTTCAGCACGTCGACCTCGGTCCAGCGGGGGACGGGCAAGAAGGTGACTTCGACGTTGTAGTCCCTCAGCATGCCTTCCTTGATGAAGTCCGTGTAGAAGTTGTTGTCCACAGGCGACCCGCCTTCACGGGCGCGGTCAAAAACTTCCACGGTGATGGACCGGGTGGTCGTAAACCGGCCGTCAACGATGTCGGGGGTCTCCGCGAACACCGCGGCGATCCCTGTGGTGGCCAGCAGGCTCACCAGCAGCAGAAATACCAGGGTCCTTTTCATAAAATGGGTTCCTCCTTTATATTTCTTGGGCAAGCCGTTTGCCTGCCCAGGATGGCGGTTGGACAGGCCTCAGCCTTTGATGGCGCCGATGGTGACGCCGTGGATGAAATACCGCTGAAGCCAGGGGTAGACCAGGATGATGGGCACGGTGGCGAACATCACGGTGGCCATCTTCAGGGACTCTGAAAGCCCGGGCGGGAAAAAGCCTTCCTGGGTCGCCACTTCGATCTGCGTCGCGTTTTGCAGGATGTTGTACAGCAGCAGTTGGATCGGGTGATAGCGCCGGTTGTTCAGCATGAACATCAGCGCGTCGGAAAAGCCGTTCCAGCGGCCCACCGCGTAAAACAGGGACAGGGTGGCCAGCACTGAGGTCGACAGCGGAAGGTAGATGCGCACGAGGACGCGGATGGGCCCAGCCCCGTCGATTTCCGCTGATTCCCGCAGGCTTTCAGGGATCCCGTAAAAGAAACTGCGCAGGATGATCATGTTGAAGACGCTCAGGGCGTTGGGAACGACCAGCACGGCGGGGTTGTCCAGCAAGCCGAGGGCTTTGTAGAGCAGGTAGTTGGGAATGGTGCCGGCGGAGAAATACATGGTCAATACGATCATGCTGTTGATGAACTTCCGGCCTTTGAGCTGGCTGTAGATCAGCGGGTAGGCGCACAGGATGGTGAGCGTCATGGAGACCACGGTGCAGATCGCGGTCAGGACGGCGGTCCAGCCGAGGGAGAAGGTATACTTGCCGTCGCTGAGGACCTTCTGATAGGCGTCAAAGTTCAGGCCTTTGGGCCAGAGCAGCACTTCGTTGCGGATCAGCGCCTCTGTGGAACTCAGGGAACGGACCAGCACGTTGAGCAGGGGGACCAGGCAGATAAAAATCAGCAGCACGCACAGCGCGATGATGATGAAATCGCCTGCCCGGGTGGATTTTGACCTGATCATGCCCTTCCTCCCCCCTTACCAGACGCCCTGTTCGTCGTAACGCCTGGCGATGGTATTGGCGCCGAACAGGAAGACGACCCCGACGAGGGACTGGAACAGGCCAACGGCGCTGGACAGCGAGAACTGCATCCCCTTGATGCCGTATTCGTACACAAAGATGGAGATCACGTTGTAGACGCTTCTGACCATTTTATTGCCCAGCGCGAAGGGCCGGTCCAGTTCGCTGCCAAGGATGCGGCCAAGGCTCATGATCAGCAGCACCACGATGGTCGGGCGAAGCCCTGGCAGGGTGACGTGCCACATCCTGCGCAGCCGGCTGGCGCCGTCCACCGCGGCCGCCTCGTACAGTTCCGGGTTGATGGCTGTCATCGCGGCCAGGTAGATGATGGTGTTCCAGCCCGCTTCCTTCCAGATGCCCAGCGCTACGTAGCTGCCCACCCAATAGCCGGGCACGTTGAGGAAAGGGACGGGGTTCACGCCGACGCGTTTGAGCAGGATGTTGACCAGCCCGTCATTGGGCGCCAGCAGCCTCAGCGCCAGGCCGGAGATGATGATCCAGGAGAGGAAGTGGGGCAGGTAAACGACCGTCTGGGTGATGCGCTTGAAGCGCTTGAAAGTCAGTTCGTTCAGCAGCAGCGCAAGGAGGATGGGGGCCGGGAAGCCGATGAAGAGGTCGAGGATGTTCAGCATGAAGGTGTTGCGCAGCGCGAACAGGAAGTCACGGTTCTGAAACGCCTTGATGAACCATTCAAAGCCGCCGTTTTTGGCCCAGGGCAGCTGCCAGGGCGGCCTGAGGATGTTGTTGACCTTGAAAGCGTTGAGGATGTAGGCCATGGGGATATAGCGGAAGATGATGATGAAGGCAAGCGGCAGCGCCAGCAAGAGATACAGGGTCCAGTATCGCTTGAGATAGGTCTTCGTCCCCTTGCTTCTGCCCAGGCGCCGTGTGTCCTGCAAGAGCCCGCCTCCTTCCGTATGTTCCTTTTCTGCCCGCCGCCGGGCTTTTCCGGGCTGCCGGCCGATGCGGCGGGCAGCCGCTGTCACCGTGTTACCGTGTCACCGTGTGAACCGTTTCCCGGCTCACGGCCAGATCTTCCGGCCTCTTTTATCGGGCACGCCGGAAAAGCGGAAGAAAAAGTTGTTGATGACGTCGCGCCATTCAGCCGCGTTGCTCGCCTGAAGCTCAAAGCGCGCGAGGACCCGTTCATACAGGCCATCAGGGACAAGGCCGCGCAGGCTCTTCCATTTTTCAAGCAGGACCAGCACCTCTTCAGCGCCTTCAAAATGGTCGTCATAGATGCGCTGCAGCAGGGTCCGCCCGTCACGCATAATATACCCGTAAGGCAGCCGGTGGAAAAACAGGAGCAGCTTGTCCGGGCAGCTCCCGGGGTCGTTGTACAAAGCGCGCAGGCTTTCCGGGTATTGCGCGGTGAACCCGGTGCCGTCTTGGCCTCGGTCAACGCCGACGGCTTCCCGGTCCGCGCGGTGGTAGGTTCCCCAGGGGGCGTACTCATATCCGTCCGGGGACGGGCCGTAATGCGTGTGCGGATTGACCATGAAACCCAGGCTGAGGGGCGCGGCGTACTTTTCAAAGGCGTCCGGCGAGGCGAGCAGGAGTTCGGCCGCGGTTCCGGCGGCGCGGGGGAGGGTCATGTCCGCCCACTCCCGCGCGTACCGCTCCGGCTCGCTCCTGCCCGTCCAGGCAAGGCGGCCGTAGGCGTACAGGTTCGCCTGCGCCAGGTCGTGCCCGGTCCAGTTCATGTCATCGCCCAGGTTGGTCACGGCGCTGACGCAGCACACCTGCTCAGGGGGCAGGACGCTGAGCACGTCCCGCCATTGAGCCGCCTGGTAGAAGAGGTCGATCTGATGCCCCGAATACTCCTGCGCCAGCTGGAGCTCCAGCGCCTTGCGCGTTCCCGGCATCCCCAGCAGCAGCGGGGAGACCGGTTCGCGCACCTGGAAATCCATCGGCCCGTTCTTGATCTGCAGGACGACGTTGTCGTCAAACCGGCCGTCCAGCGGTGCGTAATAATCATAGGCGGCGCGCGGCCTGTCCGTCTTCCCGTCCCGCCAGTCCTGTCTGCAGTTGTAGACAAAGCAGCGCCAGAACAGCCTGCCGCCGTGGGGCTTGAGCGCGCGGGCCAGCGTGTTGGCGCCCTCGTCATGGCTGCGGCCATAGGTGAAAGGCCCGGGGCGGTGCTCGGAGTCCGCCTTGACCAGAAAACCCGCCAGGTCCGGGATGGCCCGGTACACCTCGTCCGCTCTTTCCGCCCAGAAACGGATGACTTCCGGCACCAGCGGGTCCGCTGTCCCGCAGCCCATGCCCGCCGGCAGGCTGAAGTCGACCGCCAGGATCATCCTGATGCCATACAGGCGCAGGATGTCAGCAAGCCTGGACACCTCCGCGAGGGCCTCGCCCGTGATCAGCCTGTCCATGGGCGGCCTGACGTTGACGTTGTTGGGGCAGACGGCGTTGATGCCCACCGACGCGAGCATGCGCGCGTAGCGGTGGACCCGCTGAGGGTCAAACCCGACCCGGCCGTTGCGGAAAAAGAAGGAACGGCCGGCGTATCCGCGCTCGACGCTGCCGTCCATGTTGTCCCAGTGGTTGAGCATCCGCAGGGGATAAACCGGCCTGTCGGTCCCTTTTGGCAGCGGTTCTCCCCGCGCGAGGAGGGACAGGAGGCGGTAGGCCCCGTACAGCACGCCGGCGCCGCCGCCTTTTATCATGAATGCCCCGCCGGCCTCCTCCAGTTCGTACGATTCTCCCGGGCCCTGGGCGCAGATCTTGAACGCCCTGTCGATCCGGAGGGACCTGAACCCCTCTTGGAGCTCGCTGGCGGCGATCTCTCCGGGGGACTGTCCCTGGGGGACAGCCATCGGCAAATAGGGGAGCCAGGCAAAGGCGCCCGTGGAATGGTTGTCCATCTGCAGCCCCCCTTTTGTCGTTTCCGGCTTGATTATACACAAATAACGCAAGCGGAGGGAATGGCTCAGAGGCTGAATAATTTGTCTGAAAAAGAGATGCCCATTCTCGCCGAACCAGGGGGGACCGCGCCGGCTCCCCGGGCCGGGGAACCCGGCATGATGACCGAAATTGGTATTACTTCAAGGGGTCGGTGACGGCGAAAAAGGCCGGTTTGGGCTGCCCCTTTCCGTCAAAGAGCAGCGGAAAACGGTTCGCCTTCCAGCTCAGGTTGTCCGTCACGCCCCAGGTGTGCACGGCGGCGATGTGGTCTTTGTACGAGCGGAACAGCTCCAGGATCGCGCCGTAGCGCTTTCCCTGAAGTTCAAGGTTTTCAGGCGTATTCGCGTCGATGAGGATGTCCAGTTCGCTCATGCGCAGCGGGAACCCCAGCGCGATGACCTTGTCCATCGCGTTTTGCAGCTGTTTCAGGCCCGGCGTGTTCAGCTGGTAGTGGCACTGGAAGCCATACCCGTGGATATTGCCCTGTTCCTTCAGTTCGCCCAGCAGGCGCAGGATGCCTGTCAGTTTGGGTTCATAGGGCGTCGAATAGTCGTTGTAGTAGAGCCGGACGCCTTCCGGCGCGTATTTCCCCGCGATGCGGAAAGCTTCGTGAACGAAATCCTGGCCCACCACCTTTGTCCAGTTGCTCGCCCGCAGGCTGCCCGTGGCGTCGTCGACCGCTTCGTTGACCACGTCCCAGGACACGATCAGGCCCGGATACTCCCTTTCCGTCAGTTCGAACACCTGGCGGACATAGCTGTCCAGCCGCGCGAGCATCGTTTCCCGGCTGACATAGGCGCCGAAACGGTCGTAACCCTCGCGGAAGAAGGCTTCGGGGGTCTGGCTGTGCCAGACCAGCACGTGCCCGTGCACCTTGACGCCGTGTTCCCTGGCAGAGTCCAGCAAGGGCCTGGCCGCGTCAATGCGGACGGAAACCGCGGCCTGGTCGTCCCGGGCCAGACGCTTTGACCCTTCGACGTCCAGCACAGAGTCCGGCTTGAGTTCGTTTCCCGGCGTCATGATGCTGAACTGGGAGGCGTAGAAGTCCATCAGACCCTTGTTGAGGGCCTCCGGCCGTGTGACCGCGTTGCCAAAATCAAAATACGGCGCGTACAGTTCCTTCAGGCTGGGCAGGTCCGGCTGATAGGAAGAGACGGCAGCCTTGACGGAGAAGTCTTTGATCGTAAAGGAAAGTGCCGGCGCGCCCAGCGTTTCCACGTACAGCACAAACCGATCGTACGCCCCGGCGGCGTAACTGGCGGAAAGCTCCGTCCACTCGCCCTTCCTGACGTCCGCCCGGGCCAGGTTCTCATAGCTTTCCTTCTCGTTGACCGTGTGGGCGACGGATATCATGAACGTGGCGGCAGGCGCCCCGTCCTGGTACACGAGCGTCCTGACCTCGTAGGCCGTGCCGGGAGACAGGCTGAATTCACGGCCGGGGGAATGCCAGTCGCCGCTGCGCCCCGTGATGCGCAGCCCGCCCTCCTGAAGGAGAACCGAGGCGCCGCCCATGGAGCGCGCCGTCCACCCGTCAGTATCCCTTGCAAAGTCGGACGTGTAGGCAAAATCAGCCGCCGCCGGGAGCAACAGGGGCAGCAGGGCCCCCAGCAGCAGGATGCGGAGCGTCTTTTTCATGTCTTTGACCCGTCTTTCCGCGAAAGTCAATGCAGATATGATACCTGGCGCTTTCGCCTTCCCTTTGATTATACCATGACTTTGGGAACGAGAGCCATCAGGAGCCGCTGATGCAACAGCTGTGCTGGATGGACAGGCTGGTGGATGAACCGGCCCGCGGCAAGGCGATGGAAAAGATCCTGCGGGCGCAGCGGCTGCCGGACAGGCGCGGGTGTGAGCCGTTATCCTCAAATGAGACGATGCACCGCTGTTTTTCTGCATGATCGGGGAGCCATTCCCCAAGGGCGCTTCAGATTTCCAGGACCTCGCGGGTCAGTTTGCCCAGGATGCCGATCCCCTGGACGATCTGCTCCTCCGAGGGGAGGGTAAAGTTCAGCCGGACGCCGTTGTTGGGTCTGTCGGGGTCCGTGGTGAAAGCCGAACCCGGCACGGTGATCACCCTGCGCTTGAGCGCCTCCTGCACGAAGGGCCCGGAATCCATCCCCTCCGGCAGCCAGGCCATCTGGAACAGGCCCCCCTGCGGGCGGGCGAAGCGGACGGCCGGATGGAAACATTTTTTCATTTCTGCATACATCAGCGCGCATTTCCTCCTGTACAGCTCCCGGCAGGCGGCGACGTGCGGCTGGTACCGGGGCCCGGTCAGGAACTCGTGGCAGGCGAGCTGGTACAGGGTGCTGGAATGCACGTCCGTGCCCTGCTTGGCGATCTTGAACCGGTCAAACAGGTCCCTGTGGAAGACGAGGAAGCCGACCCGCAGGCCGGGCGCCATGGTCTTGGAGAAACTGCCCGCGTAGATCACCCGTCCGTCCGTGTCCATGGACTTGAGGGGCGGGACCGGTTCCCCCTCGAAGCGGAGCTCCCCGTAAGGGTTGTCCTCAAAAATCATCACGCCGTGCTTTTGCGCCAGTCCGTAAATGGCCCGGCGCTTTTCAAGGGACGTCGTGTATCCGCTGGGATTCTGGAAGGTGGGGATGATGTAGAAAAAGCTGACCCCGGGCCGGGAGAAGGCCTCCTCCAGCAATCCCAGGTCCACCCCGTCCTCCCGCATCGGGACGCCCAGCAGCCTGCCGCCGTAGGAACGGAAGGCGTTCATGCAGCCGACAAAGGAAGGGCTTTCGACGGCGACGGTGTCCCCCTCGTTGACAAACAGTTTGGCCACAAGGTCCGCGCACTGCTGGCCGCCGGAGAGGATGATCAGGTCATTGTCCGCAAAGCCGATCCCCTCGGTCTGTTCCAGGTGCTTTTTCAAGCTCTCCCGCAGCGGCTGATACCCCTCGGAGACGCCGTACTGCAGCATGGCCGCCGGCCTTTCGGCCAGGGCGCGTTCCGCGACGCGGCGGATGTCCTCCGCGGGAAAGGCTTTCGGGTCCGGGCTGCCGCCGCCGAAAGAGATCATGCCGGGCTCCCCGGCCAGTTTCAGCAAATCCCGGATGACGGACCCCCGGGCGTTTTTCATCCTGTCCGCGATACGGTAATCCATCTGCTCTCCCCTCTGTTTTTCTGCATCCGGTATACCATATCGTACGTATTTATTCAAGAATATCCACGGTT
>CAZJCB010000018.1:319-22081 GCA_964544245.1 uncultured Christensenella sp. | reverse complement strand
CGCCGACTTCGGCCTGGCGACCGGGAACGACACCATCCTGTACAACGGCGCCTACTACCTGAGCGAAATGAAGCCCCAGGAAAAGCGCGTCTACACGAAGAACGCCTTGAACTGGGACGCGGACAAGGTCTTTATCCAGACCATCGAGCAGCTCTACAACAAGGAGGCGACCACGCTGTCGCCGGAGCTGTACCTGCGCGGGGAGATCGACGCGGCCTCCATCGACAGCGCCATCGCCAACGAGTGGCTGGCCAACCCGGAGACCGCCGACCTGATCCGCCCGGTGCGCCAGAGCGGCTTTTACTCCTACTTCTACGCGCTGAACTTCAAGCCGGAGTTTGACGCGGCCTACGAGCCGGAGAACTGGAAGAAGGCAGTGAACAACGAGAACTTCCGCCTCTCCCTCTCTGCCGGCCTGGACCGCCTGAAGGCGATGCTGGTCATGGAGCCGGACAACCCCGAATCCATCATGTTCAACACCATCACCCCGCCCGACTTTGTCAACATCGACGGGCTGGACTACGTGAACATCGGCGAGCTGGCGCCCATCACGGCCCTGGGCCTGAACACCTTCAACCCCGAGCAGGCCCTCAAGTACCGCGACCTGGCCAAAGAGGAACTCCTGGCCGCCGGCGCGACGATGCCGGTCAAGACCCTCATGAGCTACAATCCGAACACCACGTCCTGGGCGGAGGAGTGCCAGGTGGTGGAGCAGCAGCTGGAAGGGCTGCTGGGCAGCGACTTCATCGATATCATTGTCGAGGCCGGCCCCTCCTCGGGCTTCCTCTCCGCCGTGCGCCGCAGCGGCAATTACGCGCTTCTCAAGTGCAACTGGGGCCCGGACTACGCCGACCCGGAGACCTATTCCGACCCCTTCAGGTTCGGCGGCAACTATAACTTCATCGAGTTTGCCGAGGGCTATACGGACCCGGACGGCAACAAGACCTACAACAACCTCGTCGCGGCCGCCAAGGAGATCACGGGCGACATCACGGCCCGCTACGAGGCATTTGCGAAGGCTGAGGCCTTCCTGATCAACAAAGCCTTCGTCATCCCCTTCGGCTACGGCGGGGGCGGCTACACCGCCTCCAGGCTGGACCCCTTCCAGGCGCAGTATGCCCCCTTCGGGCTGTCCAACGAGCGCTTCAAGGGCATGAAACTGCTGGAAGAGCCGATGAACACCGACAGGTATTTCGACGCCTATGACCAGTGGCTCCAGGACCGCGAGGCGCTGTCCACCAAATAAATCTAAAAGCATAACCTGATGACCGCGGCAGGAGGGCAGGCCTTCCTGCCGCGGGCCATGAAAGGGTGGCAGATTGGCCAAATACGTCCTCAAACGGATCGGCGCCTCGCTCTTCACGCTGGTCATCATCCTCAGCGTTGTCTTTATCCTCCTGCGGCAGATGCCCGTCGAGGGATATTTTGACAATTTTGACAAGCTGGATAAGGCCGTCATCGACGCGCGCCTGGAACAGATGGGCCTCAAGGCGCCCATGCTGGTCCAGATGCAGCGTTTTTTTGTGAACCTCTTCAAGGGCGACCTGGGCACCTCCGCGCGCTACAGCGTCGGGGCTTCCATCGCCGGGATCATCGCGCAAAAGGCCCCGCTGTCCATCCAGATGGGCGTGCTGTCCATGGCGCTGGCGGTCAGCCTGGGCATCCCCCTGGGGGGCGCCATGGCCCGCTCCAAGTCCAGGTTCTGGGACCGCTTCGGCACGGCGTTCATCGTGTTCGTCAACGCCATCCCCGCTGCCGTCTATTACATCTTCATCCAGTCCTGGGGCTCCAGCGCCCTGAACATCTCCATGCTCTTTGACCGCAGCCGCGCCCTGGGCTGGGTCCTCCCCATATTCTCCATGTCCCTGGGCAATACCGCCTATTACGCCATGTGGCTGAGGCGGTATATGCTCGACGAGCTGAACAAGGACTACGTGAAGCTGGCCCGGGCCAAGGGCGTCACCTCGCGGCGCATCACGATGCGCCATGTGTTCCGCAACGCTTTCGTGCCCATGATCCAGTACATCCCCACCTCCCTGCTCTACACCGTCGGCGGCTCCATCTACATCGAGTCGCTCTACTCCATCCCCGGCATGGGCGGCCTGCTGGTGGACGTCATCAGCCGCCAGGACAACCCCATGGTGCAGGCCATCGTCATGATCTACAGCTGTGTGGGGATCGTCGGCATGCTGCTGGGCGACATCCTGATGGTGCTCATCGACCCGCGCATCACCTTCGCCAAGAAGGAGGGGATACGCTGATGAAACTGTTCCGCCATCAGAAGGCCGGCAGGGCCGAGGAGGGGATCGCCGAAGCCGTCAGGGACCTGGGGCTTCAGGAGAGCGAGCTGTTCACCTACGCCCAAAGCGACCCGGACCTGGCCGAGAAGACAGGCTACTCCCACTATTCCTACTGGGGCAGCACGCTGAGCGTGTTCCTGAAAAACAGGGTGGCCGTGGCGCTGCTGCTGGTGCTGCTGTTCCTGGTGGCCTTTACCTTTATCCAGCCGCTCCTGCCCGGACAGTACCGGGCGACCCGCATCATCAACCACCCCATCACCGGCATGCAGCTGAGCAACGTGCCGCCCTCCCTGACCACCGCCCTGATGACGGCGCCCGGGGGAACGGAGCTGGTCGTCACGCCCTGGGAGGACCCGGAGTGGGCCGCCGTGAGCAACGTGCTCTCCACCATCAAGGCCCGGACGGAATTCACCGTCACCCGCTACCTGGGCGGCTGGGTCGAGGTCTCCCTGGGCAATCAGACGGGCTACGTCCTCAACGATTTCACCACCAAGCTCAAGCTGCCGGAGGACCCGGAGGCCGTGCCCTACCCCTCCCGCGCCAATTTCCCCGTCCGGCTGCACACCAGCCCGCAGGACCTGACCAACCGGGGCGACGAGCTCTTTGTGCGCAAGGAAAGCCTGGCGTTCGCCGTGGACGGGGGCACGGCGGCGCTGAAGGAGGATACGGAACTGCGCATCCTGCCCACGCAGGCGGCCTTCCTGTTCGGCACCAACATCGCCGGCCAGGATCTGTGGAGCATGGTCTGGTCCGGCACCCGCACCTCGCTGTTCATCGGCTTTGTCGTGGCCCTGGTGGAGGCCGCCGCGGGCATCTTCGTGGGCGTCGTGTGGGGCTATATCCGCCGCCTGGACCGGCTGATGACGGAGATCTACAACGTCATCAACAACATCCCCACCACCATCGTCCTCATCCTGGTGGCCTACATCCTGCGCCCCGGCATCAGCACGCTCATCTTCGCGATGTCCATCACCGGGTGGGTGGGCATGGCCCGCTTCATCCGCAACCAGATCGTCATCATAAGGGACCGGGACTACAACCTGGCCTCCCGCTGCCTGGGCACCGGCACCTTCCGGATCATCACCCGCAACCTGCTGCCCTACCTGGTCAGCGTCATCATGCTGCGCATGGCGCTGGCTATCCCCGGCGCCATCGGCAGCGAGGTATTCATCACCTACATCGGGCTGGGGCTGCCGGTCAGCATCCCCTCCCTGGGCAACCTCATCACCGTGGGGCGCAAGCTGGTGTCCACCTCGCAGAGCTACCAACTGATCTTCCCCACCATCGTCTTGTCCATCGTGACGGTGTCCTTCTACATCATCGGCAACGCCTTCGCGGACTCGGCCGACCCGAGGAACCACGTGTAGGGGGAGGGAACAATTCGGAGGGAATCCCGGGGGATTCCCTCCCCCGGACCCCTGGCAAGGGAGTTCCTCCCTTGACCCGGAATAAAGAATTCATTGGAGACGCATTGCAGACAGAACTGAAGGACAAAGGAATAAGGGGCGAGGTCATCCTGTCCGTCCGCGACCTGAACGTCAAGTTCAGCCTGCGGGGGCGGGTGCTGCACGCCATCCGCGGCGTGTCCATGGACCTGTACAGGGGCGAAAGCCTGGCCATCGTGGGGGAGAGCGGCTCCGGCAAGACGGTCTTGACCAAGACCTTCATGGGCCTACTGGACAACAACGGCTGGGTGGACAGCGGGGAGATCCTCTACAGGGGAGAAGACCTGGCGAAGTATAAAACGGAAAAGGAATGGCTGAGGATCCGGGGCCGCGAGATCGCCATGATCCTGCAGGACCCGATGACCAGCCTGAATCCGCTGAAAACAGTGGGCGCGCAGATCGAGGAGGCCCTCCGCCTGCATCAGGGCCTGCAGGGCACGGCGGCCCGGGCGAGGATCCACGAGCTGCTGGCCGACGTGGGGATCCCGGAGCCGGAAAAGCGCGCGCGCCAGTACCCGCACCAGTTTTCCGGCGGGATGCGCCAGCGGGTCGTCATCGCCATCGCCATCGCCTGCAAGCCGAAGATCATGGTGTGCGACGAGCCCACGACCGCGCTGGACGTCACCATCCAGGTGCAGATCCTGGGGCTGATCAAGGAGCTGGTGCGCAAATATGACCTGACCTGCGTGTACATTACCCACGACCTGGGCGTGGTGGCCAACATCGCCGACCGCATCGCCGTGATGTACGCCGGGGACATCGTGGAGATCGGCACCTGCGACGAGATCTTCTTCTCACCCCAGCACCCCTATACCTGGGCGCTGCTGTCCTCCCTGCCGCAGCTGGGCGTCAAGGGCGAGGAGCTGTTCTCCATCCGGGGCACCCCGCCCAACCTGTTCAACGACATCCAGGGCGACGCCTTCGCGCCGCGCAACCCCTACGCCATGAAAATCGATTTCGTCAGGAGACCGCCCTATTTTGACGTCAGCCCCACCCACCGGGTGCGGTCCTGGCTGAAAGACCCGCGGGCGCCCGAGGCGGTGCCGCCCGAGTCTTTGAAGCGCATCAAGCGCGAGGGGGGAAGCCTCTATGAGCGCTGAGCGCGAGCTTCTCCTGCGGGTTCGCGGCTTGAAAATCGCCTTCGGCGAGCGGCGGAAGAAGTTCCTGGCCGTCGGCGGCGTCAGCTTTGACATCCACCGCGGGGAGACCTTCGGCCTGGTCGGCGAATCCGGCTCCGGCAAGACCTCCATCGGCCGGGCCATCATCCGCGTATACCCCGCCGCCGCCGGGGAGATCCTCTACAAGGGGAAAAGGATCTCCGGCTCGATACCGCATGAGCTGGACCGCCAGGTCACCCGGGAGATCCAGATGATCTTCCAGGACCCGATGGCGTCGCTCAACGAGCGCGCGAAGGTGGACTACATCGTGTCCGAAGGCCTCTACTCCTGCGAAAAGAAGCTGCCCCGGGAGGAGCGCCAGCGCCGCGTCATGGAGGCGCTGCTGGACGTGGGGCTGCTGCGCGAGTTCGCCAGCCGGTTCCGGCATCGCGCGCGCCCAGGTCATGCAGCCGGAATTCATCATCGCGGACGAGCCCATCTCGGCCCTGGACGTCTCCATCCGCGCGCAGGTGTTGAACCTGCTCTCCCAGCTGCAGAAAAAGCGCGGGCTGACCTACCTGTTCATTTCCCATGACCTGTCCGTGATGCGCTTCATCTGCGACCGGATCGCCGTCATCCACAAAGGCCTGCTGGTGGAACTGGCGGCGACGGAACAGCTCTTCCGCTGCCCCCTGCACCCCTATACCCGCGCCCTGCTGTCTGCCGTGCCCATGCCCAACCCGGCGTATGAAAAGAAGAAAGTGCCCCTGGTCTACGACGAGGGCATGCACGACTACTCCGCGGACAAGCCCTTCTGGGCGGAGACCGAGCCCGGCCACTTCGTGCTGGGCAATGAACGGGAGCTGGCGGGGTACAGGGAACGGTGCGGATGGGCGAAAGAGAACGGCACGCCCTGAGAAACGCCTACTTGGGTGGTTTATCGAATCATCAGTGCAACTGAGGAAATGAAACAACTGGGTCAAGGGATGAAATCCCTTGCCAGGGGGGAACCGGGGGATGGAATCCCCCGGAAAGCCTGTCATTTCCCGGTCCATCAGGAAAAGGAGCGAACCCCATGACAGAAAGACTGGATTTCCTGGCCTATCCGCTGCCCGAAGACCTGCAGCGACTGAAGGATTTCGGGGATTTTGAGCGCGCCGAGAAGATCATCGGCATGCGCCTTCTGGACCCCAGGGTGCCGGAAGCCCTGAAGGAGCGCCTGCGCTATGAGCGCATCATCCTCAGGGAGCTGCCGCTGAGCTATCCCTGCACGGGGGAAGAGGCGTTTAAAATGCTGCAGAAGCGGGTCGACGGCATCACCCCGGAGGAGATGGAAGCCCTCAGGGACGACGGCACGCTGGACTGGATCTACGTGGGCGGGGAAGTCCGCTACAAGGACGACTGCTGCGCCAGCCTCGTCAAGACGCGGCCCGACCTCAACGGGCGCATCCTGGACAAAAAGGCGCTTCAGGGCAAGTATGACAATTTCAAGGCCCTGGACGAGATCATCGGCCTGATGAAAAAAGACGGACACGCGCGGCTGCGCTACCGCATGCGCACGACGGTCACGCTCAACCCCTCCGCGCAGCGCCCCGGGGAAACAGTCCGCGTGCACATCGCGCTGCCGCTGCGGGACGCGCAGAGCGTCCCCGCCCCGGACATCAGGACCGCTCCCGCGGCCCGGCACATCGCGCCGGAGGACGCGGCGCAGCGCACCGCCTTTTTTGAGGAAAAGTATGAGCCCGGGATGAGCTTTGCGGCGGAGTTTGGCTATGACATCGATGCGCAATACGTCGACCCCAGGCCCGATTTGGTTTCCCCGCGGCAGCCGGATTTTGACACCGGCGAGATGCCGCCCCATATCCAGTTCACCCCCTTCATCCGGGCGCTGGCCCGGGAGCTGGCGGGGGAGGAGAAGAACCCGCTCACCATCGCCCGCAGGTTTTACGACTATGTGTCAACCAACGCGGTCTACCGCTACGTGCGGCCTTACCGGACGGTGACGAACATACCCGAATATTTCGGCGCGGGCCTCAGGGGCGACTGCGGCATGCACGCGCTCCTGTTCATTACGCTGTGCAGATTTGCCGGCATCCCCGCGCAGTGGCAGGCGGGCTGGTATGCCCGCCCCGGGCACGTCGGCAGCCACGACTGGGCGCGCTTTTACGTCGCGCCCTACGGCTGGCTGTTCGCGGACGGCTCCTTCGGCGGCGCGGCGTACCGGGAGGGACACCTGGACCGCTGGAACTTCTATTTCGGCAACCTGGAGCCCTGGCGCATGGTCTCCAACCGCGATTTCCAGCAGAGCTTTGACCCGCCCAGGCGCTTCCCGCGCTGCGACCCCTACGACAGCCAGTCGGCGGAAGTCGAATACCACGACCGCGCCCTGGAGACGCATGAGTATTCTGTCAGGCGGGAGACCCTCTCCTGCCAGATCATCGGATAGGTCCCGCTTAGTTTGCGGAGAAGAGGGGGAGTGGCCGGGATGATGACGGACACCATGAGGAGCGTACTGGACATGCTGCGCACGGAGCGGGCGGACGACCCGGGCCACGGCCACCTGAGCATGGACAACTGGGAGTGGCCCACCGGCGTCGCGCTGTACGGCATCTGGAAAACGTATGAACAGTCGGGCGACGAAGAGGCGCTCCGCTATCTGCGGGGCTGGTACGAAAGGCGGCTGAAAATGGAACCGCCGCACCGCAACGTCAACACCGTCGCGCCCATGCTGGCGCTGACCTGCCTGTACGAGCATGACAGGAACCCCGCCTGGCTGCCCCACATCCTCAGCTGGGCGGACTGGGTCATGAAGGACATGCCCCGGACGGAGTTTGACGGGCTGCAGCACTGCACGGTGTGGAACAAACACTACCAGCAGCTGTGGGCGGATACCCTGTTCATGACGGCGCTGTTCCTGTGCAAGGCGGGGCTTGTGCTGCACAGGCCCGAATGGGTGGAGGAGGCGAAGTACCAGTTCCTGCTGCACGTCCGCTACCTGCAGGACAAGGTGACCGGGCTGTGGTACCACGGGTGGACATTTGACCTCAGGCACAACTTCGCCAAAGCTTTCTGGGCCCGCGGCAACGCCTGGTTTACCGCCGCCTTTGTGGAACTGGCGGACATGCTGGGCGTCCGTGACGCTTCCATGCGCCTGATCCATGCCGCCTGGCGCGACCAGGTCCGCGGGCTGTGGAAACTGCAGCGGGAGAACGGGCTGTTCACGACGCTGCTGGATGTGGAAGAGACCTACTGCGAGACCTCCGCCACCGCGGCCATCGCCTTCGGGGTCAAAAAGGGCATCCGCCTGGGGCTGCTGGAGGAGAGCTACGGCGCGATGGGCGACGCCGCGGCGAAGGCCGTGATGGGACAGATCGCGCCGGACGGCACGGTGCAGGGCGTTTCCGGCGGCACGGGCATGGGCCACGACCTGCAGCATTATAACGACATCAAGGTCATGCCCACCGCCTATGGCCAGGGGCTGACCTTCCTGATGCTGACGGAGACTCAGAGGGCCTGATGAGGAATATTGGTCTGGGGGGACCATGGGGGGATTCCATCCCCCCATTCCCCCAGGCAAGGGCTTTTAGCCCTTGACCCGGAATATCTATCACTTTTGTCGTACCACCTGCTATTCTTAGATGTTGGGCAGTGGATCAAGGAACGTTGATCAAACCTGAGGGGGTGAAGCGCATGGGCGGGGGATTCACGCTGCCCGGCGAGGCGGGCTTTGAGCGCCTGACGCTGGAACTGGCCGGGAAGTGGGGCGCCGACTGCATCCGCGACAGCGACGGGACGCAGTTGTCCGATGAGATCCTGATGAGCGGCATCCCCATCTATTCCACAGTCTGCCCCGTGCGCTCCGTGAACGCCTGGGCCAGGCGGAACATGGACAAGCTGCAGCGGAATTTCCTCATCACGCAGCCCGTTCCCGCGCTGGGCGGCACCTTGGCCATCCGCCCGATGGAGGGCTTCTTTTTCGGGCAGTTCACCCTGTGCCCAAAGGACGACCCGAAGGAGTTCTGGGAGGTCTGGGACCGGACCGCTGGCGTCCTCCTGCCCGGGGAGGATTGGGCATACAGCCCTGAAGACGGCGCCGTGACCATCCGCCATACAAAACCCGGGCACCTGTACACGGTCAGTTTCCTGGCCACGCGCGTCTGGGAAGAGATCTCCATGTACAACCACCTGACCAACGGCTGGGGCGACCGGGAGCATCTGATGGCGGTGGAGCCCCGATACCCGGAGGCCCGTCAGGCGCTGCTGGACTTCCTGGAAGGGTGGTGCCGGGAACATCCGCAGACCAGCGTTGTCCGCTTCACCTCCATGTTCTACAACTTCTGCTGGATCTGGGGCAGCGACCCCGCGCGGCCGCACCTGTACAGCGACTGGGCGGGCTACGATTTCACCGTCAACCCCGTTTCCCTGCGCGAGTTCGAGCTGGAATACGGGTACCGGATGACGGCGGAAGACTTTGTCGCGGGCGGTTTCTACCGGCCCGCCCATAACCCGCCCAATTCCCGCCAGCTGGACTGGATGGCATTCACCGGCCGCTTCGTCCGCGCCTTCGCCCGGGAATGCGTTGACCTGGTGCACTGGCACGGCAAGAAGGCCTACGTCTTTTACGATGACACCTGGATCGGCCTGGAGCCCTGGAGCGGGCATTTCCAGGAGATGGGCTTTGACGGGCTGATCAAATGCGTGTTCAACGCCTTTGAGGCCAGGCTGTGCGCGGGCGTGGAGGTAAAGACCCATGAACTGCGCCTGCACCCTTACCTCTTCCCGGTGGGGTTGAAAGGAGAGCCGACCTTCTCGCCCGGTGGCAGGCCCGAGGAGGATGCCCGGCGCTACTGGGCCTGTGTCAGGCGCGCGCTGCTGAGGGTGAAGGTCGACCGCATCGGCCTGGGCGGTTACCTGCACCTGGCGGAGCCTTTCCCCGCCTTTGTGTTGGAGGTCGCGCGCATCGCGGACGAGTTCCGCAGGGTCAAAGCCCTGCACGAAGCCGGGGCGCCCTGGTCGACCGGCGTCCGCATAGGCGTCCTGCACAGTTGGGGCAGCCTGCGCACCTGGACCTGCTCCGGCCACCTGCACGAGCATCCGGAGATTCCGCTCACCCACCTTTGGGAGGCGCTGGCCGGCCAGCCCTTTGAGGTGCGGGCGCTTTCCTTTGACGAGGTGGCATCCGGCGGCGTGCCGGAAGATATTGACGTGCTCATCAACGCCGGCAGGGAGGGCGACGCCTGGTCCGGCGGGCAAGCCTGGGAAGACCCCGCGCTGAGGGAGGCCGTCAACGCCTTTGTCCTGCGCGGCGGCGGTTTCCTGGGGGTCAAGGAGCCCTCGGCCGTCAGGGGGGATCCGCGGTCTTTCGCGATGGCGGACGCGCTGGGCGTGGACCGGGAGACCGGGCAGACCATCTGCCATACCAGGTACAGCCTGGCTGTCAGCGGGCATTTCATCACAGCCGGGTTTCCAGAGGTTCCCTCCTTTGCCAACGGGACGGGGGGCGTGTACCCCCTGAGCCCGGACACGATGATTTTGGCGCAGGATGGCGCCGGTATCCGCCTCGCCGCGCATGCCTTTGGCGAAGGGCGCTGCGTCTACATGGACGGCTTCACCCATTCTTCGGCGGCCAACCGGCTGCTCTATCGCGCGCTGCTCTGGCTGGCGGGCAGGGAAGAGCTGGCGGACATCCTCCTGCCCGGGGACCCCGCTCTGGAGTGCGCCTGGTTCCCTGAAAGCGGCTGCCTGCTGGTCTTCAACGGAGAGGACAGGCCGGCTGAGGGAGAGATCGCTTACCCGGGCGGGAGCGTCCATGTGGAACTGCCGCCGCGGGGAACGCTCATCCACCGGACAGCCAAGGGGAATTCCAGTTCGAAGCCGGGGGAAGAGCATGCCTGACATCTTTCTTATCGGGGACTCCACCGTGCAGGCTGACGGAGACCCCTTCTACGGCTGGGGCAGCGCGCTGCAGCCTTACTGCCGCGAGGGTGTCCGTGTCCACAACCACGCCCGCAGCGGGGAGGGCTCCCGCAGTTTCCTGGACAGGGGCCTGTTTGAGCCTGTCCGGGAACAGCTCAAAAAGGATGACCTGCTCCTGGTCCAGTTCGGGCACAACGACGAGAAGGATGACCCGGAGCGGCACACCGACCCGCAGGGCTCCTTCGTGGATTTCCTGAGTATCTACATTGACGCTGCGCGGCAGGAAAGCGCGCGGGCGGCCCTGGCGACCCCGGTCTGCCGCCGCCATTTCCTCCCGGACGGCAGCCTGCTCTACACCCATGGGGAGTATCCGCTGGCCGTCCGCACCCTGGCGCAGAAGCGCGGCATCCCGTGTATCGACCTGAAAAGGCTGTCCCGGGAGCTCTACCTCAGCCTTGGCCCCGAGGGCACGGCCGGGCTCTTCGTCCGGATACCCCCGGGAGGCCATCCGGAGTATCCCCTGGGCCATGATGACCTGACCCACTTCAACCTGGACGGCGCCAAGCGCATCGCGGCGCTGGCGGCGTCCGCCATCCTGGCGCAGGGCACGCTCGCGGACCTGATCGATCCGAAGACACTGACCGCAGACCGCTAACAGCATTGAATAGAGCTGCACAGTGAGTGCGGCTTGTTTTACCTATTCCTGCTTACTCTCCGCGTCCAGCGCCCGGCGGAACTGCGTCTCATACAGCTCTGAATAGACGCCGCCCTTCTCCAGGAGGCCGGCATGCGCGCCCCGTTCGACAATCCGTCCGCCCTGAATGACCAGGATCTCATCCGCGGCCAGGACAGTCGACAGGCGGTGTGCGATGATGATGCTGGTGCGCGAAGAGATCAGCGGGCTGATCGCCTCCTGGATCAGGTTTTCCGATATGGAATCCAGGGAAGAGGTCGCTTCGTCAAAAATCACCACGGCGGGGTCTTTCAGCAGCACGCGGGCAATCGAAACGCGCTGTTTCTCCCCGCCGGAGAGTTTCAGCCCGCGGTTTCCTACGAGCGTATCATACTGATCCGGCATGCTGATGATGAAATCATGGATGTTGGCCTTCCGGCATGCCTGGACCATTTCCTTCTGCGTCGCTTCCGGTTTTGCATACAGCAGGTTTTCACGCACCGTGCCGTTGAACAGGTAGGTGTCCTGCGTGACGACGCCCACGCCGCGGCGCAGAAATCCAAGGTCCAGCTTCCGCACGTCGATCCCGTCAAAGGTGACGCTGCCTTCCGTGACGTCATACAGGCGGGGGATGAGGTTGATGATCGTGCTCTTGCCGGCGCCGGAGGGCCCCACGATGGCGATGCTCTTCCCGCTTTCAAGGGTGAAGCTGACGTCTTTCAGGATTGGACGCGATGGCTCATAGGAAAAATTGACGTGTGAAAACACGATGCGCCCTTGCGCCTGCCCCGGCGTGACCGCGTCCGGCGCGTTCCTTATCTCCACCGGCATATCGAAATAGTCAAAGATCCGCGTGAACAGCGCCATGGAACGGATCCAGTCAACCTGGATGCTCAGGAGCGAGTTGACGGGCGAATACATCCTTCCCAGAAGCGCGACAAGCACGGTGATATCCCCGACTGTCAGGCTGGAATCATGGCGCATCATCAAGACACCGCCGGCGAGATAGATGAGCATCGGCCCGATGCTTGAGAAGGTGTTGAGCACCACGCGAAACCATCTGCCGGCGATGCTTTCCCGGATATTCAGGCGGATCATACGCCGGTTCACGTCTTCGTACCGGCTGCTTTCCTGCTCTTCCTGATGGAACAGCTTCACCAGCATCTGCCCGCTGACGGAAAGCGTCTCGTTGAGGATCCCGTTGATTTCATCGTTGCAGGCCTGCGCTTCCCGCGTCAGCGTCCAGCGTGTTTTCCCGGCTTTCCTGGTGGGGAGCGTAAACAAAGGCACAATGATGATGCCGATCGTGGCCAGGAGCCAGTTCTTGCGGTACATGGCTACAGCGGCTGCAATCAGGGTGATGGAATTGGACAGGATGCTGGTCAGCGTGCCGGCGATGACCTGCTGGACGCCGGAAATGTCGCTGGTCATGCGGGTGATGATGTCGCCCTGCCTGTTCGAAGTAAAAAAGCGGTGCGGCATGGCCTGCAGATGGCGGAACATGCTGTTGCGCATGTCAAACGTTATATGCTGCGCGATCCAGGTGTTGAGGTAGCTTTCCAGCATCCCGATCAGGTTGGCCAGGAGCGTCACGCCCAGTGACAGCCCGATCAGCAGGACAAGCGTATCCAGGTTACGGCCGATCAACCCTTCGTCAATGATCCTGCCGGTGAGGATGGCCGGCAGGAGGCGAAAAACGGTGGAAAGCAGAATGGCCAGCATGACCAGCGCCATCTGCCTCCAGTAAGGCATCAGGCAGGACCCGATCCGCCGGAGCAGCGCGGCTGTGACCTTCGGTCGGTTCACTTTTTCTTCCTCAGTCAGGAACCCACGGCTTCCGCGACCCGGGCCTCCCCCAGGTTTCATTTCCATCCTTGTCTTCCTCCATGACGGTGCCTGCCCTCGTATTCAGGGGGTGTTGTCAGGCGCTCAAGCCCGTCGGCGAGTTTCTCTGTCAGCAGGGTCAGCGCCGCCGTTTCTTCCCCTGTCAGGATTTTCGTGATTTCCCCGTTCAGGCGGTCCCTTTCCGCGCGCATCACTTTCAGCCGCTCTTCTCCCTTGGGCTGCAGACGGACAAGGAACACCCGCTGGTCCTGCGGGTCGCGCGTGCGCAGCAGCATCTGTTCCTGTTCCAGCTGCGTCAGCGCTTCATTGAGGGAGGAGGGGCGCACATCCAATTCTATCGCGAGTTCGCGCGTGGAGATCGTCCCCATCGCCTGCACAATGCCCAGCAGCCGGAAGGCCCCGCGGCTGACGGCGGGTCTGCCAGCCGGGCGACGCCGGAGCAGGCGCATCACCCGGTCCAGCTGGGCAAGCATCGCTGCCTGACCGCCTTGATTGTCTTCCCTTTTTATCTCCATTCATTCCTTTCGTTTCAACAGGTACCTGTTCATTCGTTTCCATAATACAGCAGGTACCTGTCAAAGTCAAATGAAATTGTCCACAGTATGAAAAACCCCTTGATTTTTCAAGAGGTTTGGGGTGGTGGAGCATAGCGGATTCGAACCGCTGACCTCGACAATGCGAAGGTAAATTTGGGCCTATTCTGAAAATATGGAATAGGCCATTTTCTTTGATTTTACCGCACTTTTAGGACGCTGGAAGGAGCAAACAGAAGCGGAAATTATAGCAAGTTTAAGCACCTTTGCCCCCACTTTTGCTCCCACCTGCTCCCAATCTATTATGCTTGTTTATAGCATCTATTGCGGAGTTTTACATGCCGGACATTAGATAAGCGGTTCTGAAAACCCATGAGGTTTCATAAATTCCTGATTTATTTCTCGCTGTTTCTGGGCGCGCTAGGATCCCTTAGTGACGGATTGGGGTATTTTCTGGGGTTCAATACAGCATTGAAGGCATAAGACCGAACGATTTGTATGCAGTGTTCCCATCTGTAAAATGGTGACGCACATGTTGCGCAACGAAGGGCGCAGGATCAATCACAAACGGGTGGGGCGAATCTGGGGGGGAAGGCCTGAAACTTCCGCATAAACAGCAAAAGAAGCGCTGACTGTTCCTGAATGACGGCAGTTGCGTGTGGCTGAGACCGGAGCATAAGAATCATGTATGGAGTTATGATTTTGTAGAAGACAGAACGATGGACGGCCGATAGATCAGGTTCCTGAACATCATTGACGAGTTCACAAGGGAGTGCCTGGGCTACGCCATCATCCGGGATCCCTTTGGCATGATCTGGCACCTGTACACCAACAGTACAGACAATTGAGGCTTCCGCCAGTTTTGGGCATTGAAAAATTCAGCAGAACATGATAAGATGAATTCAGGAAGCCGGCGGACAACGCGCCGGCAAATAACATATCGGGAGGAATACTATGCCATTTAAAGTCACCTTCATCGGCGCAGGCAGCCTGGGCTTTACTAGGGCACTGATGACGGACATCCTGTCGGTTCCGGAGTTTTCCGACATTGAGGTCGCTTTCACCGACATCAACCAGCAGAACCTGGACATGGTCACAAGACTGTGCCAGCGGGACATTGACGAGAACGGCCTGAGTATCAAAATCCAGGCGACGACCAACCGACGCGAGGCTTTGCAGGGCGCGCGCTACGTCATCAACTCCGTACGCGTGGGCGGGCTGGAGGCCTTCGCGACGGACGTAAACATCCCCCTCAAGTACGGCGTGGACCAGTGCGTGGGCGATACCCTCTGCGTGGGCGGTATCATGTACGGTCAGCGTGTCATCCCGGCGATGGCTGACTTCTGCCGAGATATGCGCGAGGTCTGCGAGCCCAATGTGCTTCACCTGAACTATTCCAACCCCAATGCCATGGTCACCTGGGCCTGCAATACTTTCTTCGGCGTTAACACCATTGGCCTGTGCCACGGTGTACAGCATGGGCATGAGCAGATCGCCAAGGCCTTGGGCTATGAAAAGGACGAGGTGGACATCATCTGCGCCGGGCTCAACCACCAGACCTGGTACATCTCCGTCAAGCACAAGGGCGAAAGCCTGCTGGAAAAAATCCTTCCGGCATTTGAAAAGGACGAGTACCTCTCACGCACGGAGAAGGTGCGTATTGACATCCTGCGCCGCTTCGGTTACTACTCCACCGAGTCCAACGGCCACCTGAGCGAGTACCTGGCCTGGTACCGCAAGCGGCCGGAGGACCTCATGCAGTGGATCGATATCCAACAAGATTCCTGGATTTCTTGGATTAACGGGGAGACCGCGGGCTACCTGCGGGTGTGTACCGAAGGCCGCAACTGGTTTGAGAAGGACTTCCCCAACTGGCTCAAGGAGCCCGCGCGCAAGTATGACGGCTCCCAGCGCGGCAGCGAGCACAGCTCCTACATCATAGAAGGGCTGGAGACAGGGCGTACCTACCGCGGCCACTTCAACATCATCAACAACGGCGCTATCAGCAACCTACCCGATGACTGCGTGGTGGAGGTGCCAGGCTACGTGGACTTCAACGGCGTGCAGATACCCGCCGTTGGCGATTTACCTCTGGGCTGCGCCGCCATCTGCGCGCAGTCGGTCTCCGTTCAGCGCATGGCGGTCAACGCAGCCATCACAGGCAACGTGACGCTGCTCAAGCAGGCTGTGCTGCTGGATCCCCTCACAGGCGCGGTGTGCAACCCGCCGGAAGTCTGGCAGATGGTGGATGAGATGCTTATCGTCCAGGAGAGATGGCTACCCCAGTACAAGGAGGCCATCAAGGAGGCCAAGGTGCGCTTCAAGCAAGGCAATCTGCTGCCCACAAGGGAAGGCTACCAAGGCGCGGCACGGCTTGATGTTAAAACGGTTGAGGAAATGGGGAAGGACAAGGAAAAAGCCCGCGCAATGGCCAGCGCCGCCGCCAAGGAAAATATCGAGGACGGCAAAGGAGAGTAAACGGCGGAGCGAGAAGGGGGGGATTCTTCCGGGAACTTCATCCCGAATCCCGGAATATAGCATTCATTTGTTTAATTCTACAGCTTCACCTGTCATGTCGACAGTACAGGGGACGCGGATTCCACCGCGCCCCCTGCTTTTGACCTGTCCCCCCTGAATTGAGACGCCTTGGCCTTAATGGTACTTCGGCATCCAGTCCCCGTGGGCTTCAATCATCTCGTTCACCATGCTAACAATGTCATCGATGGACAACTCCGCCGCAGTGTGTGGGTCCAGCATGGCGGCGTGGTAGATATGCTCGCGCTTCCTGGTGACGGCTGCCTCGATGGTGATGAGCTGGACGTTGATGTTGGTCGTTGTCATGGCTGCCAGGTGCACCGGCAGGCGGCCCACGCGCGTAGGCGCGACCCCGGTGCCAGCCACGAGGCAGGGCACCTCCACGCAGGCGTCCGCGGGCAAGTTCTCAATCAGATGGCCGGTGTTGAGCACGTTGCCGCCAATCTTATAGGGCTCGTTGGTGAGCATGGCCTGTATGATGTGGCTGGCGTACTCGCTGGAGCGCTTGTGCAGTAGGGTGTCCTGCGACAGAAGCGTCCGGCTGGCCTGCTCCCAGCCCGCAATCTGCGCGACGCATCGTCTTGGGTACTCATCCAGCGGGATTTTAAAGCGTTCAATCAGTTCCGGGTAGCGGGACTTGATGTAAAAGGGGTTGTACTCAGCGTTGTGCTCGGAGGACTCCGTACAATAGTAACCCAGCTTGTCGATATAGTCATAGCGCACCAAGTCCGCCAGCATTGCCCCGCCAATGTCACGCCCGATGCCGCCCCTGGCCGACAATTTCTTCGCGCGGCGCTTGATTTCGGGATAGAGATCCTTTCCATCCCTGTCCCTGATGTCCAGCAGCCAGGCCATGTGGTTGATGCCGGCGATAAGCTCCTTGTGCCCGGGCATGGCGTCTTCCATGCCCAGGTCGCGAAAGAGATGCTCTACGCACACCTGAACGCTGTGGCACAGCCCCACGGTTTTTACCCCGGTATAGCGCAACATGTAGCCCGTGAGCATTGCCATGGGATTTGAATAGTTGAGCAGCCAGGCTTCCGGGCAGACCTCCTCAATGTCTCGGGCAAACTCTTCCATCACCGGGATGGTGCGCAGGGTGCGCATGATGCCGCCGATACCCAGGGTGTCCGCGATGGTCTGGCGCAGGCCGTATTTCTTGGGGATTTCGAAATCTGTGATGGTGCAAGGATCATAGCCGCCCACCTGGATGGCGTTGACGGCAAAATCCGCACCGCGCAGCGCGTCTTTGCGCTGCGCTCGACCCAGGTAGGTTTTGATGTCCGCTCCGGCGCCCAGCCCCTTGTCCAGCGCGCGGATGACACGCTCAGACTCGGACAGACGCAGCGGGCTGACATCATACAGGGCAATCTCCAGCCCGTCCTCCACCAGGGGTTTGGACGCCATGCAGTCGCCCAGGACATTCTTGGAAAAAATGGTGCTGCCCGCGCCTAAGAAAGTGATTTTCATGCAATTCTCCTCTTATTTTATGATTATACTGAACAAATGAGAAAACTCGCCGGGGGTCCATGGATTGTTGACAGCTCCGTAAATACAATTGAATGAAACGAAGCCGTAGCCTGCGCTGGATGAAAGGGACAAAGCGGAGGCGTGAAAAGACCGGGTCATCAGCGATTTCGAATGGGTTCAGAATCAATTATCCCTTGACACTGCCCATCACCAGGCCGGTAGTAAAATATTTCTGCAAGAAGGGATACACCATCAGCAACGGCGCCAGACCCAGGAAGAGCTGGGCAGCGCGGCCGGTCTGCTCGTTCATACGCGAGAGCAACTGGTAGTAATCTGAGCCGGACTGGCGCAGCATGTCATTGAAGTTGGTCAGCAGAGTCTGCAGGTAGGTCTGCAACGGGTAGTTCCTCGGGTCATGCATAAACAGTGCACCAGTGAGCCAGTCGTTCCAGTGGTAGACAAAGGCGAAAAGGCTGACGGTCGCCATCGCTGGCTTGAGCACCGGCAGCAGAATGCGGAACAGCGTCACAATCTGCCCCGCGCCGTCCACCATGGCAGCCTCCTCCAGTTCCTGGGGCAGCCCGCGCATGAAGTTCATCAGTATGACCATGTTGAACACCGGCACCGACAGCGGCAACACCAGCGCCCAGATGCTGTTCATCAGGCCCAGGCGGTTGACCAGGATGTAGTAGGGAATCAGACCACCGCCAAACAGGATGGTGAAGATGTAGAAGGCCATGTAGATGTTGCGCGCACCAAAGCGAATCTTGGGCTTAGAAAGCGGGTAGGCTGTGGTAACCATCATGAACAGGTTGATGGACACCCCCAGCAGGCAGCGCAGCACTGAGACCCACATGGCACGCAGAAACTTTCCGTTGGAGATGGCAAACTCATAGGCCATGGTGGTAAACTGCACCGGCAGAAAATAGACCTTGCCGGTGGATACCGCGGCGGGCGAACTGAAGGATACCGCCAGGGTGTTCAACAGCGGCAGGAAGCAGCTCAGGCACACGATGGTGATGATTGTGTAGTTGAAGACGCGGAAGATTTTCATCCCTCTTGTCATGGTCTGCATGCAGTTCCCTCCTAAAACACGCGGTAGTTCGCGAAGCGGTACGCGACGTATAATGAAAGCGAAATCAGCGTGCAGGAAATCACGCTCTTGAACAGGCCGACCGCTGTGCCGATGGCGTACTTGCCATTTTGCAGGCCTAGGCGATAGACAAAGGTATCGATGATGTCGCCGGTTGGGTACACGGCGGGCGAGTAAAGGTTGTACACCTGGTCAAAGCCTGCGGAGAGCACGTTGCCCAGCGCCAGCACAACCATTAGGATGATAATGGGGTACAGCAACGGAATCGTTACAAAACGAGTTTGTTTCCAGCGTCCGGCCCCATCGATAACCGCAGACTCATACAGCTCCGGATCAATGGAGGTGATGGACGCCAGGTAAACCACCGTGCCAAATCCGAAGGTCTTCCAGACATCCGTCAGGATGATGGTCCAGGGGAAGACGCCACGGTTGGAAATGAACTGTACCGGTTTCCCGCCCAGAGCCTTGATGATCGAGTTGATCATGCCATCTGAGGCCAGGAGGTTGAGTAAGATGCCCGCCATGATGACCCAGGAGATGAAGTTGGGCACATAGACAATGGTCTGAAAGATGCGCTTGGCGCTGGTGATACGCACCTCGTTGAGCATCAGCGCAAAGCTGACCGACGCGAGGGTCTGCAGGACAATCTTGAAGATGGAGATGTAGAAGGTGTTGTAGATTGCGCGCAGGAACTGCGGCGTTTGGAACACCATGCGGAAGTTCTCCAGGCCTACCCAGGGCGAGCCGATGAAACCCAATCCCGGGTTGTAGTTCTGAAAGGCCATGACAATGCCATAAATGGGCAGGTAGGAAAAAATAAAGGTCAGGATGACACCTGGAAGGAGCAGTATGTGGTATGACCACTCCTTCTTCAGCCGTCTGATCATATCCGCCCCTCCTCGTATCAGAAGGATTCAGCGGCGACGGGCACCGCTGAATCCTATGGATGTCCGGGTTTACCCCGAAGAAAGCTTACTGGCCGCCGTAGGTTGCGTTGACCGCGTCCTCCATGATGGTGCCGCCCTGGGCGTACCAGTTTGCGAGCACGGTGTCATAGTACTCCACCGGCTGGATACCCATGATGATTTCCATGACGCCGTTTAGGATAATATCGATAGTGTTGATGGTCTTGTCGAACTCAACGGGCGGGGGCCCCCAGACGTCCGTACGCTTGACAAAGCCGTTGTCGATGAGGAACTTGCTGTTGTCATAGGCACAGCCGTCAAAACCCTGCTGCAGGTAGGCCCCCAGCCCGCCCGGGTTCCTGTCGTTGATCCAAGAGATGGAGTCTCCATACTTCTTCTTCATGCCGGCAGTGAACAGGTTGGAGGTATCGCCGGTCTTCAGCGCGTGGAGCACATGCTCAAACTGAATCATATCAGCCATCGGGTCGATGATTTCCAGCGAGCCGGGGGTGTGCTCGCGCTGGCCGTCAGTGTAGCCCTTGAACTCTTCCTCAGTCAGTACGGTGTTGCCGTCAAACATGATGTGGTCGGTAAAGCTGAGCAGCTTCATGACTGCGGCGGGGTTTTCGCATGTCTTCGCGATGACGATGACGCGGTTGTTGGGGAAGCCAATCTGGCCAAGGACCTGGGAACCGTCTATCGTCGGGAAGGCGAAGGGAATCATGTAGGCGTTGTCAGAGCCCTGGGCAGCCACCAGGTTGGGTCCGACGTGCCATCCCTGCCATTGGTAGTGCGGCTGCATGCCGGCCTTGGCATTGACCAGGTCCTGAATCATCTTGTTCATGTCGGCGTTGGCGAAGTCAGCGCTGATAATGCCTTCCTCATACCACTTGGCCCAGTAGGTGAGCGCGGTCTTGAATTCCTCATGCGCGATGCCCGCCTTGATGCGGCCAGTATCATCCTTGTACCAGAAGTACTGCGCGTTGGGGTTGGCCGGGTTGCCTAGGTAAACGCCGAACATTGGCCCGGTCATGAAGAGGTGCTCCAGCGTGTTGGAGATAGCCAGGCCGTAGCCGCCGTATTTCTCCATGAAAAGCTTGGCCAGGTTCTCAAAGTCCTCCACCGTCTTCAACACCGGGGAGCCGGCTTCCTCGTACCAGTCCTTACGAACCCAGAGGTCCCTGGGCTGGTCGATGATGCCGTAATAGTACTCGGGGATGCCGTAAATGCGGCCGTCCACAGTGCTCTGCTTGATGGTGTCAGGGTCGGTCAACTCATAATCCTTTACGCGTTGGGAGGCGTACTGGTTGTAGTAGTCCGTCAGGTCCATCAGCAAGTCCGCTTCCATGAGCTGGCGAAACTGTACATAGTTGGCCTTGAAGGTATCCGGTAGCTGACCGGTGGCAATCTGCATGTTGAGCTTGGTGTCATACTGGGTGTTGCCGTCATCCACCCACAGGTGGGTAACTTCGATCCCCAGTTGGTCCAGCCAGGCGCGCGTCCAGGGGTTGGAGGTATGGGTGTCGCCGTCCTCATACACCACGTCGGCGCCGGCGCCTTTGACAGTGGAGATGTTGACAACGGTTTCATAGGGGGCCTTCCAGTCACCCTCGGGTGGCGGCACATGCTCACGCGTGCCGACAACCGGCTCCGCGAATGCGGGCAGGGTCGACAGGAGCATTGACAAGACAAGAAGTGCGGTCAGTATACGACGGTTTGGTTTCCTCATGTTGGTTCCTCCTTTTTTAGTTGTGATATATTTATTATATATAAGGCTCCGACATTCGTCAAGTGGTAGAAAAGCGGTCAGATAGGACAATATCGGCAGAAATGTTGAAAAATTGCGAGTAATAGGGCTTCAGCAGGTGATCACAGCAAATCAAAATCACCGACTTAGCCGGTGGTATGCACGAGGCTTTCAAGGCAATTTACTGGCAGCGTCTGAAGGCG
>CAZJCB010000018.1:0-309 GCA_964544245.1 uncultured Christensenella sp. | reverse complement strand
GGCGCTCTGAATTATCCGGCAACCGCCATCTTTTTTCCTGACAATTCATAACGGAATCGTTTTGGGGTTGACTCTAAAGCGCCGGCAAGCCAAGATGTTTCCATGTTCAAGCGCAGACCATTCCTGATGACTCTCCGGGCGATTTGGTTCAATCCCCGGCTGAAACTCCGCTACCGGTTCATCAAATATTGGCTCTATATGGGTACTGACGAGAACAGCAGGACGATTGTTAAAATCGTTGATGAGATCGACAGGGATTACTGGGTGCGGATGACTCCTCGTCAGATGATGATTTGCCGACTGTATCGA